>JAJYBN010000018.1 GCA_021779005.1 Pseudomonadota bacterium | reverse complement strand
CCTTCAATGTATGACTCTTTCAATCACAACACCTTGCCGGTTTGACCGGCGCACGGAGAATGCCCATGAAACGTACCTTATTTATTCTGATATCAGCGTGTGCACTGCTGGCAACGCCGGCCTTTGCGGCTCTGGACGTGGGTGCCAAGGCCCCGCTGTTCACAGCCGAAGCCTCAATGGGTGGCAAGGTCTTCAGCTTCTCATTGGCCGATGCCCTCAAGAAAGGTCCAGTGGTGGTGTATTTCTATCCGGCGGCCTTCACCAAGGGCTGCACCATCGAAGCACACGACTTCGCGGATGCCATGGGTGAATTTAAAGCATTGGGTGCTACGGTCATCGGCGTTTCGCACGATAACATCGATACCCTGAACAAATTCTCGGTGAGCGAATGCCGCAGCAAGTTTCCGGTGGCCGCGGATACCGACCAGAAAATCATGCGTTCCTATGATGCCGTGATGCCTCTGGCTACCAACTATGCGAACCGGACTTCCTATGTAATATCACCGGACGGAACCATCCTCTACACCTATACCAACCTCAATCCCGATCAGCATGTTGCCAACACCCTGGCGGCCCTGAAGAGCTGGGACTCCCAACATAAAAAATAGGGCAAGCCTCGAACGGTATATCCTGAAATCTACCCCCCAGCGCGCGCAATGCGCGTGTGGGGGTTTCACAAAAATGGGCAGAACTTCGGATTCGGACTCCAGTTTTAATACTAAAGCTTATCGAACCGAGCCTGAAAGAATCTCAGATGCTTCGGCTCATAGACCATATTCAAACCCTTAATCCTTTTGCGATCCTCATAGACGGAGAGAATCGATTCGGCGGTTACATCCATGTGGGCCTGCGTGTAGACACGCCTTGGAATCGTGACGCGTACAAGTTCCAGCTTCGGATGGCGGTGTGCGCCTGTTTTTGAATCGCGTCCCGCCGACACGATGCCCCTCTCCATGGTCCTGACGCCCGAGTCAATATAGATTTCTGCGGCCAGGGTCTGCGCCGGGAACTTATCCTGTGGGATATGCTTGAGTATCTTTTTAGCGTCCAGGAAGACTGCATGCCCACCGATTGGCTGCACGATCGGGATCCCCCAATCCAGCAGCTTCTGTCCCAGATACTCCACCTGTCCAATGCGGGAACGCAGGTAATCTTCCTTCACCATCTCCTCCATGCCGCGTGCCATGGCTTCCATATCGCGGCCAGCCAGGCCACCGTAGGTGTGCAGTCCTTCAAACACCACAACCATATTGCGCGCTTCGTCGTACAACTTTTCATCATTGACGGCCAGGAATCCACCGATGTTGACGAGCAGATCCTTTTTACCGCTCATGGTCGCACCATCAGTATACGAGCAGAGCTCCTTCAAGATAGCCGCGACCGATTTCCTAGCGTAGCCTTTCTCTCTGATTTTTATGAAATACGCATTCTCGACGGCACGTGTGGCGTCGAGTATGACTTTGATCCCATGCTTGTTGGCCAATCTGCGAACTTCGCGCATGTTTTCCATCGAAATCGGCTGTCCACCTGCCATATTCACTGTGGCCGCCACGCTGATATACGGGATTCTCTTTGCACCAACTTTTCTAATCAGCTCCTCGAGTTTTTGTAAGTGCACGTTGCCTTTAAAGGGATAAACCGATTC
The DNA here is from genome assembly GCA_021779005.1 of Pseudomonadota bacterium. GTDB lineage: Bacteria > Pseudomonadota > Gammaproteobacteria > Natronospirales > REEB76 > REEB76. The sequence continues at coordinate 9,255 of JAJYBN010000018.1, read as the reverse complement.
CGGATCGTGTGCCGCATCGATGATCACATCGACGAAGGTCCCTCCCGCACGTTCCTGATGTTCGCGTGTTGTGGTGAAGTACATATTGCCGGGGATGAAATCCCCCGGCTTTATCATTATTTGTGAAATGATGTGTTCAGCTCCACGACCCTGATGGGTCGGCACCAGGAATTGATAGCCATAATACTTGCGCATGTTGGTTTCGAGATTGTAGAAGTTCTTGCTGCCAGCGTAGGCCTCATCGCCCAACATCATGCCAGCCCACTGATAATCACTCATCGCGTTTGTACCGCTGTCCGTCAACAAGTCGATATATACATCCTCGGAACGCAGCAGAAAAGTGTTGTAACCCGCCGCTTTAATCGCCTTTGCCCGGTACTGCCGGGTGGTTGTCGTCAGGGGCTCAACTACTTTTATCTTGAAAGGCTCAGCCCAGCTCCGTCTTGTTGGTTTCATATGTGCCATATAGCCACCTGATTGGTTGAACTTCAAACGAATGGAGGGATTGATATCCGGATCTCGATTGCCGTGTTACTGGCAGTGCCTGTAATGCGTTTTATTCGCATTTAAGTCCGCGAGTAGACCCCGAATCACCTGGCTATCTTAAGTTGTGAAAATTTATGTGCGTTTGATCTAGGACAATGAAGTCAATGAAAGGCGGGCTCTAATCGGCGGACTTTGTGATGACGTTAACTGAAATGGCCGTTATTTAGAAAGCCAATCACCTGTTCAGCGACTTCCTGGCTGAACAGCATGCCGGTATGGTGTACATCGAGTTCGATCTGATCGGTGGCGCCGGCAATGCGGGTTTCCTGCACCGCCACCAGGCCGTCATGAGGTTCCGGCAATTCTGGATTTGTCAGTCTGAATCCCGGGCCGGCGGTACCTACTAGCACACCCAGCTCACGTTTGCTATCCCAAACAGGCTCATGTTCTTCCGCCAGACCGTCCGCTCCACTTTGACCCAGAAGCCAACCCCAGTTCTTGTCCACGATAGTGCGTGCGGCGATGCTGCCGCGTACCGGTGAGCCCATGAGAACCACACGACCGGGTGGAATATCGGGATGCATTTCAAACATGCGAAGAATCACCAGACCGCCCAAGCTATGCCCAACCAGGTGCAACGTAGTTGCTTCAAGTTGCGTGATGTATCCCGCGAGGCGGCGTGCGTTCTCACGCACCGGCTCCAGCACCGTATGGTAGTGAAAAACATGTGTTTGGAATCCGTCCTGGGTCACGCGCAGGCGCAGCAGGCCCAGTTCCAGGCCAGTCATGTACAGACCATGGACGAAAACGACGGTTCCCTTGCTGCTAGCCATGGTTACTCAGGTAATGGACTGCACGAACGCAGCGTCATAAGCATCAAGGGAGGCATAGTACTTAAGCCTGCCCCGTGTGAGAAGCCGCAGGTTTGACTATCCATCGGGATAGTACCCGTTTCCAAAGACCTTGAATCCATGTGTGGCAGACACCGGAGGGATAATCTCAGGAATCCGCTATCATTAGCGATCTGAACGCAGCCATTAAATCCATGAAAACCACCAGTACACCGCAAAAACGCCGTCACAGTGTCAGGGTGATGGTCGGCCATGTGTCGATAGGCGGCGGCGCGCCCGTCGTGGTGCAATCCATGACCAATACCGATACGGCGGACGTGACGGCGACCGTCAAACAGGTGGCTGAGTTGGCGCGTGCCGGTTCAGAACTGGTGCGTATGACGGTAAATACCGATGCTGCTGCAGCGGCCGTGCCTCATATTCGCGAGAAACTGGCCAGTATGGGAGTGGACGTCCCGCTGATCGGTGATTTCCATTTCAATGGCCACAAACTTCTGACCACACACCCGGCGTGCGCCGCAGCCCTGGATAAACTGCGTATCAATCCCGGCAATGTGGGGCGCGGCAGCAAACATGACCTGCAGTTCGCCACCTTGATCGAGGTGGCGCTCAGGCACGGAAAACCGGTACGCATCGGCGTAAATTGGGGTAGCCTCGACCAGGATCTGCTCACTCAGATGATGGACGAGAACGCACGTCTACCTATGCCGAAAGACGCGCAGGAAATCCTGCACGAGGCCATGGTAGCCTCGGCACTGAACTCAGCGCAACGCGCAGAACAGCTGGGTCTGGCGCACGACAAGATCATCTTGTCATGCAAGATGAGTGGTGTGCAGGATCTCATCGATGTCTACCGACGCCTCGCGGAACGCTGCGATTTCCCATTGCATCTGGGCCTGACCGAAGCGGGTATGGGCAGCAAGGGCATCGTGGCTTCGACGGCGGCCCTGGCGGTGCTCTTGCAGCAAGGCATCGGTGACACTATCCGCATCTCCCTGACACCCGAGCCGGAGGGTGACCGCAGCCGAGAAGTGATCGTGGCCCAGGAGATCCTCCAGACCATGGGCCTCAGGGCGTTCATGCCGCAGGTCGCTGCCTGCCCGGGCTGCGGGCGCACCACCAGTACCGTATTCCAGAAACTCACCCAGGATATCCAGGGTTATATACGCAACCACATGCCGGAGTGGAAACAGGCCTATACCGGTGTAGAGACCCTTCAGGTGGCAGTCATGGGCTGTGTCGTGAATGGTCCTGGCGAGAGCAAGCATGCGAACATCGGCATTAGTCTGCCAGGAACCGGTGAGCGGCCGGTAGCGCCAGTCTATGTGGATGGGGAAAAGACAGTCACGCTCAAAGGCGACAATATCGCGGCAGAATTCCAGAAGATCATAGAAGATTATATCCGTAGCCACTACCAAACCAGAACATGAACGAGAGCATCAGCAACTTCAATGACCTATGGTCAGCACTGATCGGTTCGCTTTCCATAGGCAAACTATATATTAAGGTGTATCGCACGAGCGACCCGATGCCCTGTGGACCCGTCTGCAGCTGGTAATATCGCAGTCTGAGGCATCATCCATGGGTAAAACTTCCAAATACACTGCCAAAGTCCCGGACAATAAGGGCCACATCGCTTATACAGCGGAAGAGGATGCCGTTTGGCATGACCTGATTACCCGCCAAAGACCCATCGTTGAAAAATATGCCTGCGATGACTACATGCAGGCCCTGGAACGGATGAGGTTTCCGACAGACCGCATCCCCCAGTGTGCTGAAATCTCAGCAGTACTGCGGCAGCATACCGGCTGGGAGGTAGCGCCGGTGCCTGCCCTGATCCCCTTCGACCAGTTTTTCAGCCTGTTGGCTGACAAAAAATTCCCCGCCGCCTCCTTCATCCGCAGCCGCGAGGAGATGGATTACCTGCAGGAGCCGGATATCTTCCATGAGATCTTCGGGCATACCCCATTGCTTACCGATCCACGCTTCGCCGAATTCACTCATGCCTATGGCAAGGCCGGGGTACGTGCTGACAAGAAGGATCATGTGATGCTGGCGCGGCTCTACTGGTTCACAGTGGAATTTGGATTAATAAAGACACGTAAGGGCTTGAAAACCTACGGAGCTGGCATCGTGTCATCCTTCGGAGAAACCCCCTATTCCATCGACAGCGACAAACCCCTGCGTAAAGCCTTCGACCCCATCGATGCTCTGCGCACGCCCTACCGCATCGACATTTTCCAGACCACGTACTTCATAATCGACAGTCTGGAAGACATGTTCAATCTTGCCCATCGGGACTTGATCGGGCTCATCAACGAGGCGCGGCGTCTGGGTATGCATGAGCCCAATTTCCCACCCGCCGACAAGAAAATCAGCTGGGCTTGAGCACATTTATTCGTTCACCTAACTATCTTAAATTTATGAGGTTGTCATGACGGAACTTGCTGAAAAACACTGTGTACCCTGTGAAGGCGGCGTCAAACCCCTGACCCGCGAGGAAGCGGAGCGTTACTTGAAGAAACTGACACCGGATTGGCAGCTCAGCACCGACAGCAAACAGATCCACAAGGACTTCAAGTTCAAGGGATTCAACGGCACCATGGGCTTCGTGAACGCACTTGCCTGGATCGCTAACCAGGAAAACCACCACCCGGACCTGGACGTGGGTTACGGACATTGCCTGGTGCATTACACCACCCACGCCATCGGAGGCCTGTCAGAAAACGACTTCATATGCGCCGCCAAGGTGGACAAACTGCTCAAGAAATGACTGTTTTACCCGCCGCAAAGACCTAAAATCCGCTACCGCCGGGTTTTGTGTAATCTCAGCTTAGGTTGCTATCGCCGATTGGTATCGAGTTTGATGAATTCCGGCAGCGGTGCTTGATCACCCAGATGCGCTGACGATTTTGATTGATCCGATCGTGCAGATCGCTATCCGTAGCGTTGACTCACATAGCACGATCCGTGATACAAAAATCGTTTCTGGCCTGGAATGATCATCCACTTCAGCGCATTGGTTCAGTTAAATTAGACCTCAAACCCATCGCGCGCCGCATAAATACGCTCTTGAGCGGCGTAAAACGGTCTACAGCGCACAACCCTGCGTTGCGCATCCACGTGAGTGGCGCAATATCGTTGCTGAAAAGGCGTTTAATTCCGTCTAGCGCAGTAATCATCGCCAAGTTTTCGCCTTTGCGGGCACGCTGGTAACAGCGCAATACGCCCAAATCGCCCACATCACGGTGTCGCTGTTGCGCATCCAGAATGATCGCGCTGAGTGCCGCCATATCCTTAAAACCCATGTTCACGCCCTGACCCGCGAGCGGATGCAATGCGTGGGCGGCATCGCCGATCAGTGCGCAACGTGCTTGCACATACTCGCTGGCGTGCATGCGCTGCAACGGGAATCCAGCGCGCGGCGTGCTGGCAGTGACTTGGCCGAGGATGGCATCGCTGGCCGTAGTCACAGCGGCGCAAAATCCCGCATCATCCAATCGCTGGACTTCTTCCGCGCGCGCGTCATCCAGCGACCATACGACCGAGGAACGGCCATCCTGCAACGGCAGCAGCGCAATCGGCCCCGTTGGCAAGAAACGCTGCCAGGCGGTATGGTCATGGGGCTTTTGCGTGACTACATGGGCGACGATGGCGGTTTGTCCATAGGATACCGAAAGGCTATCGATACCCACCAGCTTGCGGGTAGCAGAATCCGCACCATCCGCCGCCACCAGCAGGCGTGCTTGCAATCGCCGGCCATCGTGCAGCGAGAGCGTCACCTGCTGCGCATCGATCACCACAGATTCCGGCGTGGCCGGATGGATCGCAGTAATGTTGTGGGCACTGTGCAGTTGCACCAACAATGCATGCTGTATGAGTCTGTTCTCGACGATATAACCCAGCGCCGGTTCCCCCACATCAGCGCAATCAAAGTGGATACAACCACTGCCGCTGGAATCCCACACGTGCATTTCGGTATACGCGGCAAGCCGCTGTGCTTGGATGATCTGCCAGGCCCCCAGAGATTCCAGGATGCACCGGGATGCCGGTGATAGTGCAAACACCCGCAGGTCAACCTCCGCTGCGGCTGTGAACGCTTTCGGTTCGCGGGCATCCACAAGCGCGATTTGCAGCCCGCTGTTGCGTAATGCACAAGCGAAAGCCGTACCGATCGCGCCGGCCCCCACGATCACCACATCGAACTGTAATCTGGCGCGGCTTGCTGTCATGCCAGCCTATGCCCTGTATCTGAGATAGCGGATGGCGCATGAGCCTCCCACGCAGTACGACCCGTCCCGTCGTTTATTCCCAGGCCGCGGGCGAGACGCGGCTGGCGACCGTTGATCCCCATGTTAAGACGCGCAAGCCTGTGACGCGCCGGTGGAAACAACTCCAGACCCAGGAGGCCGAGGTTGCGGGCACAGCCGACTAACGCCAAGGGATTGGTGAACACGCGCGTGAGCATATCCGTGAACAGCGTAGTGCCCGTCTGGTCGCGTCGGCGCATCTGTATATAAGCGCCAAGCCGGTGCGCATCTCCCAGCTCACCGCCAGCAGCAGTGATCTCCGCCAAGGTATCCGCCAATGCGGCGATGTCTCGCAGTGACAGATTGAAACCCTGACCGGCGATTGGATGCAGGCTGTGGGCGGCATTGCCCACCACCACCACACGATCTTTCATCTGTGACCGCGCGCGCACCAGACTCAATGGATACGCCTGGCGTTTTCCGGCTTTGGTGAATCGCCCCAGTCGGCCGTTGAATCCATTGGCAGCGGCTTGCAGAAATTCCATATCGCCCATGGCCAGTATTCCGCCCAGGCGTGCGCTATCCACAGTCCAGACCAGCGCATAGCGGTCTTCACCCATGGGCAGCAGCGCCAGCGGGCCATCGCTGGTAAAACGCTCGAAAGCCGTGTGCTCCTGCGGTCGTTCGACACTGACGTTGCAGATCACGGCACTCTGCCCGTAATCCCAGACCCGTGTATCGATATCGAGCTGTTCTCGGATTTTCGAGTTGGCACCGTCTGCCGCCACCAGCAATCGGCTTGTGATGATTTTCTTCGTCTCGCATTCCAGGGTTGAGCAAATTCCATGGGATTGCATCTGAACGGCTTCAATTTTTGCAGGTGCCAGCAATGCAATGTGTTTCTGGCCAGCGAGAAATTCGCTCAAGGCAGAGCCGATGACGCGGTTGGGTACCACATAACCGAGTGCCTCCACGCCCAGCTCCGCGGCATGTAATCGTGTCATGCCCATGTGACCGCGGTCGGATATATGGATGCAATGGATGGCCGTGGCTTGCGGCGCGATCTGCGGCCACAGGCCGATGCCTTCGAAGATGCGGCGGCTGCCCCAGGAGACTGCCGTGATGCGGTCATCGTAACTCGGTTGGCCGCAACTGCCAAAACGCACGGCCTCCACCACCGCGATTTTGAGCGCGAGCGGCGCGAGTGCAGCAGCCAGGCTCGCACCCACCATGCCGCCGCCGGCGATCAGGATGTCGAAATCCAGGGCGGGCGGATCATCCACCTGCGCATGCCGTCGGCTTCTGGGTTTGCTGGAATGCTTCGCTTTGGACTTGCGCTTCATGGTCATGCTGCAGTGCGCTGCATGTAGGCCTCGATCTCGTCCGGCTGCTTGACGAGAGCCGCGCTCAGCACCTCGGGCTCGCCGCGAGTCACCAGCACATCGTCCTCGATGCGCACGCCGATGTTCCACCAGCGCTTGTTCACACCGCGGGTTCCCTCCGTGATATAGATTCCCGGCTCCGCAGTCATCACCATGCCGGGTTCCAGTTCACGCCATTCGTCGCCCACCTTGTAATCGCCTACGTCATGCACGTCGAGACCCAGCCAATGACCGGTGCGATGCATATAGAACTTCTTGTAGGTTTCATCCTTGATGAGCTTGCTTACCGAACCTTTAAGCAGTCCGAGTTTCACCAAACCCGCGGTCAATACTTTGATTGCTTCCTCATGAGGTCTATTCCAGTGGTTACCGGCGCGCATCTTGTCGATAGCTGCGAGCTGTGCCTTGAGCACCAATTCGTAGGTGGCGCGCTGCTCTGCGGTGTAGTGTCCGTTCACCGGAAAAGTGCGGGTCACATCAGTGGCATAACACTGGTATTCGCAAGCCGCGTCGATCAGCACCAGTTCGCCATCCCGCAGAGGCTTGTTGTTTTCCACATAGTGCAGGATGCAACTATTGGCACCACCGCCCACGATGGGGCTGTAGGCGGGCACGCCGCCATGACGGCGGAACTCGTACAGGTATTCCGCTTCCAGTTCAGCTTCGTTCATGCCGGCGCGGCAGGCACGCATGGCGCGCTCATGGGCACGCACCGAGATGGCCGCCGCATGACGCATGAGCGTGAGTTCCGCCTTGCTCTTGTACAGGCGCATGTCGTGCAGCAGATGCTCCAGCGATACGAATTCCTCGGGTGTATGCATGCCGCTCTTGGCCTGGGCGCGCAGTCCATTTACCCAGCCGATCACCCGCTGGTCGAATTCCGTGTAGTTCCCCATGGTGTAGAACACCCGTTCGCGGTTCTCCAGCAGGCCGGGCAGGATGTCGTCGATATCGCTGATGGGGAAGGCGTCATCGGCACCATACTCGCGGGTGGCGCCTTCCGGACCGGCACGCCGGCCGTTCCAGGTCTCCATGAGGGGATCACGTTCCCGGCAAAACAGGATGTATTCCGCCTGGCGGCGGCCCGGCACCAGTACCAGCACCGCATCAGGCTCCGGAAAGCCACTCAAATAATGGAAATCACTGTCCTGGCGGAACGGATAGTGGCTATCACGGTTACGGATCCGTTCATGCGCCGCAGGTACAATGGCGATGCTGCCATGTCCCATCATGCGTATGAGCTCACGGCGGCGGCGGGCGAATTCCAGGGTTTGCATCTTTATTTTTGAACCTCATATAGAACCTGATGTAACCCGGATGCCGCCATTCGGCAGCTGGAGGAACATCTGGTCAGCTATTATCCTAGCATCGTGCGCCCATGGTGCGTGGGCACGTTGACCGCTTCACCGGCACCGCTCTATAGTGTTTACATGCATACCGAAAAAACCCGTGAACTGCTGGAACAGGAACTCATGCGGCTGGAAGGTCGTGTGGAAGAACTGGTGGCGTCCTGCATCAGGTTGCGCAGCGACAATCACTCCCTGCGTGAGCGGCTGGAATCCCTGAATACGGAACGCGCCAGCCTGCTGGCCAAGAACGAACAGGTCCGTGGCCGGGTGGAAGCCATGATCACTCGTCTCAAGTCACTGGAGGAAAGCGCATGAGCGAAGAACTCGCGCGTGTCACGGTGCGCATCCTCGACAAGGAATACCAGGTGGCCTGCCCGGATGACGAGCGTGAGGCACTGCTGGAATCCGCTGAGCTGCTGAACCGCAAGATGCGCGAAATCCGCGAGAGTGGCAAGGTGGTTGGCCTGGATCGGATCGCGGTCCTGGCCGCCCTCAACCTGTCCCATGAAATATTGCAAAACCAGGCTCTCGCTGACGAGGCGGATCGTGACCTGCTTGGAAGGTTGCGCACACTCAATGACCAGCTGGCCGGTACTGCGGCCGGTGGTATGTCACTGGCAAATTAGCACGCGCATCCGTAGCATGCAGGATGCAGAGTTTTTAAGAGCATGGCGTCTCCTGTGGTGTGCGATGCGGGCTGGGTTACTCTTTGAGCCTAAATCAAACCCACGGAACCGGCCCGTTGATGACGGTGTGCAAGTCCGCCATGCAGCGGAAAGCCTAAAGCATCACGGCCGGCTCCACCTGAACCTTTGGTTCAAGGGCGATAGCCGGCAACGGCACCGATGGGAGACGCCTCTTTGACACCTCCCGAACCCGATCCTAAAAAAATCCGCCACACAATCCGCCGCAGGCGGCGGGCGCTGGACCCGGGCCT
>JAJYBN010000228.1 GCA_021779005.1 Pseudomonadota bacterium | reverse complement strand
ACAGCAGCATGCAGACAGGAACCAGAAGCCAAGAGCTACCGGTTACAAGCTAGCTTTTTCCCGGCCACCGCCAATCCTTGATCTCCGGCAAATCGTCGCCGTTCTCCGCAACGTACAGCTTGTGGCGCTGAATCTGTTCGGAGTACCACTGCTGCGCCGCATCGGTTTTGCTGGCAAGCCGCGGCACGCGCTTGATCGCGTCGAGCGCCAACTGGAAGCGGTCGATGTTGTTGAGCACGCACATATCGAAGGGAGTCGTGGTGGTTCCTTCCTCCTTGTATCCGCGTACGTGCAGGTTGCCGTGGTTGTGCCGCCGGTAGGTGAGCCGGTGAATCAGCCACGGGTAGCCATGGAACGCAAAAATTGTGGGCACACCGGGCGGAAAGATGCGGTCGTACTCCTCGTCAGCCAGCCCGTGCGGATGCTCCGACTGCGGTTGGAGCGCCATCAGGTCCACCACGTTCACCACGCGGATGCGCAGATCAGGAATCTGCTCGCGCAGCAGGCACACCGCGGCCAGCGCCTCCATCGTAGGCACGTCGCCGCAGCACGCGATCACTACTTCGGGCCCGCCCGCTTCGCCATTCGATGCCCACTGCCATACGCCCACCCCGGTGGTGCAGTGCGCGATGGCCTCGTCGATCGACAGCCATTGGGGCGCGGGCTGCTTGCCGGCCACGATCAGGTTGATGTAGTTCTTGCTGCGCAGGCAGTGGTCGGCCACCGACAGCAGAGTGTTTGCGTCCGGCGGAAGATAGATGCGCACCACGTCGGCCTTCTTGTTCAGCAGGTGATCGATGAAGCCCGGATCCTGGTGTGAAAAACCGTTGTGATCCTGCCGCCACACCAGCGAACTCAACAGATAATTGAGCGACGCGATCGGTTTGCGCCACGCAATCTCGCGCGTGGTCTTGAGCCACTTGGCGTGCTGGTTCACCATCGAGTCCACAATATGAATAAATGCCTCGTAGCAGGAGAAGAAGCCGTGCCGCCCCGTCAGCAGGTAGCCCTCCAGCCATCCCTGGCACAGGTGTTCGCTCAGCACCTCCATCACGCGGCCGGTCTGCGACAACTGCTCGTCCACGGGCAGCATCTCGGCCATCCATGCCTTGCCGGTTCCCGTAATCACGTCGCCGATGCGGTTTGAAGCTGTCTCGTCCGGCCCGAAGACGCGGAAGTTCTTCTCGTTCTTGTTGGCCTCCATCACCGCGTGAAGCAGGCGCCCGAGCACACGCGTCGATTCCACATCCGCCTGCCCGCGCCCTTCGGTCTTCACCGCGAAATCGCGAAAGTTCGGCACCTTCAGCGGCTGCAGCAACAGTCCGCCGTTGGCATGGGCATTCATCCCCATGCGTAACTGGCCTTTGGGTGCAATCTCCGCCAGTTCGGCGCGCAACTTGCCTTTGGCATCGAACAGCTCCTGGGGCTTGTAGCTGCGCATCCATTCTTCCAGCATCCGCAGGTGATCGGGTTTTTCGCGCAGCTCGCTCAACGGCACCTGGTGCGCGCGCCATGTATTCTCTACCGGCTTTCCATCCACAAACTTCGGGCCGGTCCAGCCTTTGGGCGTGCGCAGAATAATCATGGGCCAGGCAGGCCGCGCGATCGGCTCGCCTTTTGCGAGCGCCGTGCGTGCGCTCCTTTGGATCTCGGCAATGCGATCAAGAATCTTGTCGAACAGCGCCGCGGCCTGCTGGTGCATCACGGCCGGATTGCCGCCCGCGAGCGTGAAAGGTTCATAGCCGTAGCCGCGCATCAGCTCTTCCAGTTCGGCGTGAGGAATGCGCGCAAGCACCGTCGGATTGGCTATCTTGTAGCCGTTCAAATGAAGAATGGGCAGGACCGCGCCGTCCGTTGCCGGATTGAGAAATTTGTTCGAGTGCCAGCTTGTGGCCAGCGGTCCGGTCTCCGCCTCGCCGTCGCCCACCACGCAGGCAACAATCAGGTCGGGATTGTCGAAGGCCGCGCCGTAAGCATGCACCAGAGAGTAACCCAACTCGCCGCCTTCGTGAATGGAGCCGGGTGTCTCCGGCGCCACGTGGCTGGGCACGCCATAGGGCCAACTGAATTGCCGAAATAACCGCTTGATGCCGTCCTTGTTCTGCTCAATGTGCGGATAGATTTCAGAATAAGAGCCTTCGAGATAGGTGTTCGCCACCAGTCCCGGTCCGCCGTGTCCGGGGCCGATAATGTAAATCATGTTCAGCCCGCGCTCGCAGATCAGCCGGTTCCAGTGCACATATAAAAAGTTGAGTCCCGGTGTCGTGCCCCAGTGCCCCAGCAGCCGCGGCTTTACGTCGTCCAGCGTCAGAGGACGCTCCAGCAGGGGGTTGTCTTTCAGGTAGATCTGGCCCACGGAAAGATAATTGGCCGCGCGCCAGTATGCATCCATCTTTGCAAGCATTTCCGTGCTCAAGGGGCCCTTACTCGCCGTATCAGCCTTAGCGTTCTCGATCATGGCTCACCTCACAATGGGGGAATTTGCGTGCACCAAAAGCCTAGCAGCCGCTACCGCACCGTTGGGTGATTGATGTCACACTCCGGCGTGCCTTTGCCCAAGGGGCAGTGTTACGGGCACA
>JAJYBN010000017.1 GCA_021779005.1 Pseudomonadota bacterium | reverse complement strand
CGATCTTCATGATGGCGATCAGCCCGATCGCGCACCACTATTTCCGCAACGTGATCCGCGAGGGCAAGAAGAGCAAGGAGAAGGTCGACGTGTTCTCCTACGAGCTGTTGGCCTACCGGCACCTGGTGAACCCCAAGGCCATGCCCAACTCGGACAAGCCCGAGGAGAAGCTGCCGGAGTATTTCACCACCGCCGAGACCATCACGCCCAAGCAGCACGTGGACATCCAGGCGGCTTCGCAGAAATGGATCGACTCCTCCATTTCCAAGACCGCCAACGTGCCTACCGATTATCCCTACGAGGAATTCAAGGACATCTATCGGTACGCCTACGACAGCGGTTTGAAGGGCTGCACCACCTTCCGTTTCAACCCGCAGGCTTTCCAGGGCGTGCTGGTGAAAGAACAGGACCTGAAGAACACCGTCTACAAGTTCACGCTGGAAGACGGCACGGTCATCGAAGCGCGCGGCGATGAAGAGATCGAGTATGACGGCGAGATCCACAGCGCCGCCAACTTGTATGACGCCCTCAAGGAGGGCTACTACGGCAAATTTTGACGCCGCACCACGAGGTTGCGGACGTGTTGTGGAGGGCGGGAAGCGCGGCCGGTACAGCCGTAATTCCTGCAACCTCCGTTCAGTTCCGAGCCCGCAAGGGAACGGGAGACTGGGGAGGGCGGATGCGCGGCCGGTACAGCCGCGCATCACGCTTGCAGACAAATGTATCGATATTCAGTGAGCAGAACAGGACCATGAGCATCAAGATCGAGAAGAAGATCACCCGCTATGCGGTGCAGAAACCTGACGAAGTTATCTCCAAGACCGAGAGCGTGTACAGCGAGAAGGCCGACGTCAAAGCCGCGGCCCTGGCGGTGTCCTCGCGGCCGGTGGAAAAGATCATCGCCGAGAAGCGCCCCAAGGCCGAAGTCATCCGTATGCACGAGAAGCTGGAACGGCCGGATATGCTTATCGGCTCCACCTACAAGGTGAAGACCCCGGTCTCGGATCACGCCATGTACATCACCATCAACGACATCCTCTTGAACGAGGGCACGCCCTACGAGCAGCGCCGGCCGTTCGAGATCTTCATCAACTCCAAGAACCTGGACCACTTCCAGTGGATCGTGGCGCTGACGCGCATCATCAGCGCGGTGTTCCGCAAGGGCGGGGATGTGACCTTCCTGGTGGAAGAGCTGAAAGCCGTGTTCGACCCGCGCGGCGGCTACTGGAAGCCGGGCGGGCACTTCATGCCCTCACTGATCGCCGAGATCGGCGAAGTGATCGAGAAGCACCTGATCATGATCGGGCTGATGCACAAGGACGAGCTGGACGAACACCAGAAACAGCTGGTGGCCGAAAAGCGCGCCGAATTCGAAGCCGCCACCAAGCAGACCGACGCCTTTGCGGAATCCAAGTTCCCCGCCGGCGCGCAGCTCTGCGCCAAATGCAACAACGCTGCGGTGGTAATGATGGATGGATGTATGACGTGCTTGAATTGCGGTGATAGTAAGTGTGGGTAATGGAATTATTGGTGTCCGCTAGCGCATAAGTGAGCTCGCTCCCAAGTATTTAACCGCAGGATCGGCCGTGGGTCCCGAGGGACCGATGACAACCCCAGCCCAAAACGACTGTATCTCTCGAGGATGCCCATGCCCACCTGCACGGGAAAGGGGTTCAGTTCTTGAAATATAAAGTCACATGTATATGGGATCGCTTCCCATTTATGGCCCACTTACCTTATAAAAAACTCCACCAGGACGACGAAGCTGTTTCAAGAGCTCTTTGGCGCGTGCGAGCTGGAGCGCAGGGACGACCAGGGATTAAAAAAAGCGTCCCAGCAACCAAGGCCCGGCGCTCAACAACAGCCCAATCATGATCACCAGCGCCGCACTGCTGACCACGAATGTGTAGATGGCCAGCGCGGCACCGCACACCAGATAGGCGACTTTGCCTTGCTTCTTTCCGTAGATGAAATAACCCACCCCCAGCGACCCGAAAAGGATGCCGCCGATGAGGCTCGCACCACTCATCTGCTGGTGGAGCAACGCCGCCGGTCCCGCGCCTATCGCCCAGCGGCTGTAGGCCATCAACAGCAGCAGCACTCCCGCTCCGAGGCCTGGCCGAAAATTAGTCACACTGTGAGCAGAGAGACGCCGCATGCAGACCTCAGACCTGAGTAGCCGTCGTTTGTTTCCATACCGCCGGCATCGCCATCGTCTAAGGCCACGATGCGGCTGAAACCGTCACCGACCAGTACCCCAGCAGCGGCTGGCTGGACGGCAGTGGCTCGGAAACCGGCGACAAGTGCGCCTGGATTACCACAGGCAGCCAGGGCGCTTCAGCGAACGTGACCTTCCCGGATAGCTACGCATTCCCGGTGCAGTCCCTGTGGAGCAACGCGTTCAACAGCGATGCGGGCGGCTGCGTGCTGTCCTACTGACAACTTGCGTCAAGTTGTTTGAGCGCCAGCGATTGGATACCGCACCACTGGCTGCAATATAGTTACGCCCTGATAATCAACATGCAAGACCATGTTCCCAGTACGCGGCAGCTGTCATTGCGGCAACATCCTCATGGATATGGAACTGGCGCGCGCGCCGGATACCTACCAGCCACGTGCCTGTAACTGCGATTTCTGCCGCCAGCACAACGCTGCCTATGTCTCCGATCCACAGGGGTCGTTGGCCATTTGGATCAAGGACCAGAATCTGAGCGGCAAGTATAGCCAGGGCAGCGGCCAGGCCGCGTTTCTGTTCTGCAAGCACTGCGGGGTGCTAGTGGGCGTGTACTACAGTCACGAAGGCCGAGTGTACGCCGCCGTGAATGCCAGGGCCGTCCAGGGCGGCAAACCTTTCGGCCCGGAGCAGAGCGCCTCTCCCCAGACCCTGTCAGCCAGCGATAAAGTGCAGCGCTGGCAGGCGCTTTGGTTTTCCAGTGTCAACATCGTGTGCTGTTAGGTTAGATTACGTTCCAGGTATGGCACACGGAGCGTGCATCCATGGCCGGGAATAAGACCAGACCCAATGCACACAGCGTCGCCCGGTTACTCAAGGGCCTCGACGATTCGCAGCAGCAGACCGACAGCCGCCAACTGCTGAAGCTGATGCAGGCGTTCACCCAGGCCAAGTCCAGGATGTGGGGCCCAGCATCATCGGTTTCGGCAGCATGCATTACCGCTATGCTAGCAGGCGCGAGGGCGACACCTGCGTAATCGGTTTCTCGCCGCGCAAATCTGCGCTGGTGATCTACCGGGCGCTGGGTTTGCGGGCGTGAGCCTGTGATCGGTAAATCAAATCGATGACTCGATCTTTAGCTTGCTGGATTACCAATCCAACACCGCGAACCCAGCGATTCGAAATTTCCAGAATTTGTCACGCCCCCCAATCCCATGGGCGACAGCGGCGTCCACAGCCTGCGGACGCCGGCCAGGTTAGTTCACACACCTAGGATCTTTTGAACCAAATTCTGTCCACGCTGAAACGCCCGGCACCTGTGGCCACATAACTCAGCAGGCCGCCGAGCATGCCGGTCTCGGCGAGCACCAGGATCAGCATCAGGTGATTGGCGGGCGGCAGCAGGAAAATCACGATGGCAGCCACGGAATACACGGCGAGTAGCGCAGCTACCAGACGCGTGAGTACGCCGAATACCAGCGCCAGACCTCCGAGGAATTCAAGCGCGATCACCAGCGGCAGCAGATGACTGCTGACATGGTGGGCATCCATGAGTTCGGCGATTTGCACATAGCCGGTGATCTTGCTGATGCCCCCGTAGATAAAGATGGCAGCTACCAGCACGCGGCCGACGAATGCGAGGCTGTCATATAAGCCGTTTTTCATGGGTGACTCCTGAGATTAGCATTAAGAACAGACCACGATTTTAATAGGTCCTTGGAGAAATAATAGAGCGCGACTTACAGCTCCGCACGCAGTGCCTCGATCAAGCGCTGCACATTCACTGCGCGCGCCGTGTGCCCCATGAGTCCCACGCGCCAAATCTTGCCCGCCAGCGGTCCCAGCCCCGCGCCAATCTCGATGCTGTGTTCGCCCAGCAGCCGCGCACGCACGCCGGCCTCGTCCACGCCCGCCGGCACCTTCACGGCATTCAGCATCGGCAGCCGGTAGTCTGGCTCGACTAAAATCTCCAGCCCCAGCTTGCCGAGTTCGGCCACCAGGAGTTCATGCATATTTCGATGCCGGGCATAGACATTCTCGAGGCCTTCGGCCATCACGCATTGCAGCGCCTGGTAAAGACCATAGAGCATGTTGATGGGCGCGGTGTGGTGATAGGCACGCTTGGCACCCTCCCAGTAACTCAGCAGCAGCGACAGGTCCAGGTACCAGTTCGGTACCGGAGTCGTGCGCGCCCGCAGTTTGGCCAGCGCGCGTTCCGAACAGCTCAGCGGTGCCAGACCTGGCGGGCAGGACAGGCACTTCTGGGTGCCCGAATACAGCAGGTCGATACCCCAGGCATCCATGTGTACTGGGATGCCACCGAGGCTGGTAACAGCATCGACCAGGTACAGTGCACCGCTCATTTTTACCGATTCACCGATCTTGTCCACCGGGTTGCGCACGCCAGTCGAGGTCTCTGCGTGCACCACCGCCACCAGTGCGTAATCCTTCATCTGCAGTCGGGCAGCCACCGTTTCCGGCACCACCGGCGTGCCCCAGTCGAACTCCAGCGTATCCACCTGGGCCCGAAGCCGCCCGGCTACTTCAGCCATGCGCTTGCCGAACACACCGTTGACCAGCACCAGCACAGCGTCACCGGGTTTCACCAGGTTCACGAACGCTGCCTCCATGCCGGCCGAGCCGGTGCCGCTCATGGGCAGGGTCGCACGATTGGTAGTCTGCATGAGTGTGCGCAGCAGCGTTTTGATGTCGTCCATGATAGCGATGAACAGCGGATCGAGATGCCCGAGCGTCGGGTGCGCCAGTGCCCGGTAAACGTCCGGGTACACACAGGACGGCCCCGGACCCATCAACAGCACGTCGTGCACGGCATCTAGCTTGTTACTCACTACGCTCTCCACCCTGAGATCATAAAATAATCTTCGCGTGTATGCGGATCGCACTACGCACTCCTGGTAACAGTACATCCATGATATGCAATAAATGCGTTATATTGTTCACTGGGTACTATTATTACTTGTAGCCAGGAGGCGGTATGGCAAGTGGCTGGGCAAAAGACGGCGCCGTGCAGGAACAGATCGACGCCAGTATCGAGGATGCGCTCAAGAGCGTGCGCGATCGCCTGCCAATGGGCGAGAGCCTGACACACTGTGAAGCCTGCGGCGAAGAGATCCCGCGCGCTCGTCGCCAAGCCATCCGCGGTGTGCACCTGTGCATCCGCTGCCAGAACCAGGCCGACATAAAAACCGAGGCCCACAGTCTCTAC
Source organism: Pseudomonadota bacterium (assembly GCA_021779005.1). GTDB lineage: Bacteria > Pseudomonadota > Gammaproteobacteria > Natronospirales > REEB76 > REEB76. The sequence goes on along the minus strand of JAJYBN010000017.1, from coordinate 5,552 downwards.
AACCGCCGCGGCAGCAAGGACAGCCAACTGCGCTAGCCAATCAGTGCAGCACGCATTTGACAACGAAAACTCAGAGACACACTTACAAAACGCTATCGCACGCTGCGAATTATTCCAAATCTTGCCTGCAGTAACTTGCTATTAAGCTAGACGTTATTTAATGACTTGCGACACAGCGCTTGCACACTGCAACACTTAAACTGGAAAAAATGTGTTGAAAAGCGTATAATGTCTTTTGTTCGAAGTCGATATCCATTCCAATCTTTGTGAATGCGATCCGCTAGCAGCTGCCATGTGGACGGGCGTGTTTTGCCCGAGATCATATGGACCTGAGTTCCCCATGACCCTGTATGGCAGCTCATCAAATGGAGAAATACTATCTATGAATACTCATATGCATGAATTCAAAGTCCATGACCTCACTAATGCCCCGGCCGAATCACGTGCCGAACTTGAGAACATCAAACAACATCAGGGCAACATCCACAATGTGTTCGGTGTCATGGCCGAATCACCCTGGCTGCTGAAGGGCTACGTCGCACTCAAAAATATGTTTGAGAAGACCACATTCAACAAGCAGGAACGCAAGATCGTGCTGCTGACCGCCAGCCGCGAGAATGGCAGCGCCTATTCCACAGCCGCGCAGAGTGCTGCAGCCGAGAAGCACGAGGTTACTGCCGATGTGATCGAAGCGATTCGCGCCGGCAAGCATCTTGGTGACAAGAAGCTGGAGACACTGCGCTCCTTTACTGCCAAGGTCATCAACAGCCGTGGTCAGGTCTCCGACAGCGACATCAAGAGCTTCCTGGACGCCGGTTATACCCGCGCCAACATCCTGGAGATCGTGCTGGCTGCCGGGATGGTGACGTTGACCAACTACACCAACCTGATTGCCAAGACACCCCTCGACAAGCAACTCGAGGCGAAGATGTGGAAAAAAGTGAGCTAAGTTAACAGCTCATGGTGATCAAACGGGGCGGTTTTTACCGCCCCGTTTTTTATGTACTTTAGCTGCAGAAATTTCCTGCGGAAGTAAGATTAAGCCCTGGGTTGATAAATCTCTTATCCTCGGGTGCATCCATCACTCCTGGTTTCCCCCAAGCCTGATCTGTAACTGAGAACCGCCATGCCTGGACTTTGTCCACGTCATCAGTGGATTTAGCCCGTTATCGAGGTGGATAATTGTCGGCGAGCGGATATCCAATGAAAATCCTTGAGACCCCCCGTCTGGTGCTGCGCCGGCTGGTACTGGAAGACGCGCCCTTCATCCTGGAACTGGTGAATGACCCTGCCTGGCTGCAGTACATCGGCGACAAGCACGTGCACAACCTGGAGGATGCGCGCAACTATATCCGCAAGGGGCCGCTGGACATGTATGCGCGCTTCGGGTTTGGCCTGTACACGATGACCCTCAAGACCGGCAACCGCATCGGCCTGTGCGGGCTGATCAAACGCGATGGCCTGGAGGACGTGGATCTGGGCTTCGCCCTGCTGGCCCGCTACCGTGGCCGTGGCTATGTGCTCGAGGCCGCTGCCGCGGTGCTGGACTATGGAAGAAAAACCTTCGGCTTGAAACGCATCGTAGCCATCACCAACCCCGACAACCTGCGTTCCATAAAAGTCCTTGAGACTATCGGCTTCGTCTATGAACAGACGCTGACCCTGCCGGGTCAGGCGAAAACCACCAAACTGTTTGTGCACGTGATTTGATGCGCGCTCAGCATTGCTCAACTTTACGGGCGTCCTGCGTCTGAGCGCAATTCCGTTTTGAATGAGTCCAAGTCTGATTCAGTGGAGCATCCCGTCACCGTTGTTTGTCTGCCGGTTATGACTTAGATCATGTTATTCGCAGGCCCGCACTAATAGACTGCGCCTCATCCCGGTTGGACCAATGTGAGGCTGTCAGCATGGAGCTCGTCGCCCCTGCAGGAAACCTGCCTTCATTGAAGGCGGCAGTCGATAACGGTGCCGACGCCGTCTACATCGGTATGCGCAACGATACCAATGCACGGCATTTCCCCGGTCTGAACTTCGAAGAAACCACTCTCGCCAAGGCGGTGTTCTACGCGCATGTGGCAGGCACCAAGGTCTTCCTGGCCATCAACACCTATCCGCAGCCGCAGGGCTGGACACGCTGGACGCGTGCCGTCGATGTCGCGGCGGATGCCGGCTTCGATGCCCTGATCGTCGCCGACATGGGCGTTATGGAATATGCGGCCACCCATTACCCGAACCTGCGCCTGCATCTTTCGGTGCAGGCCTCGGCCACCAACCGGCACGCACTTGCACTGTACCAGCAGCAATTCGGTATCCGGCGGGCCGTGCTGCCAAGGGTGCTGTCACTGGAACAGGTGACGCGGCTCGCCAGCAACAGTCCCGTGGACCTGGAGGTGTTCGCGTTCGGCAGCCTTTGTATCATGGTCGAAGGCCGCTGCCAGTTGTCCTCGTATGCCACCGGCAAATCGCCCAACCTGAGCGGTGCCTGTTCGCCGGCGGAATTCGTGTTTTGGCAATCGACCGCAGCTGGCCTGGAGTCGCGCCTCAACGGCCTGCTCATGGATCGCTTCCCCGCCGACACGGCCGCCGGCTATCCGGTGATTTGCAAAGGCAGATTCCGTACCGCCGGGTCCGTCTATCATGTGCTCGAAGAACCCACCAGCCTGAATACCCTCGAGCTGCTGCCAGCGCTTGCCAAGGCGGGCATTAAGGCCATCAAGATCGAAGGCCGGCAGCGCGGCACCGCCTATGTCGCACAGGTGACCCGGGTGTGGCGCGCGGCGCTGGATGCCCTGCACACTCAGGCAGATACCTTCACGGTGCGCCAGGATTGGATGGAGTGTCTGGCGGAGATCTCGGAAGGCGCACACACGACCCTCGGTGCCTATCACCGCCCCTGGCAGTGAAGCTATGCCAGCCATGTCCGCCATGAAAATTTCCCTGGGTCCGGTCCTGTACTACTGGCCGCGCGACGTCTTATTCGATTTCTATGCGCGCGCAGCCAAATGGCCGGTGGATTGCATCTATCTCGGGGAGACCGTGTGTTCCAAGCGGCGTGCCCTGCGCACCGCCGAGTGGATCGAGCTGGCGCGTGAAATGTCCAAGTGCGGCAAGCAGGCAGTGCTTTCCACGCTCACGCTCATCGAGGCTGAATCGGAATTGAGTAGCATGGCGCGCCTGTGCGACAACGGCGAGTTACTGGTGGAAGCCAACGACATGGCTGCGGTGCATCTGCTGAACGAAAAGCACTTGCCGTTCACAACCGGTCCGGCCATCAACATCTATAACAGCCGCAGCCTGAATTACCTGCAGCGTCTGGGCCTGATCCGCTGGACGCCGCCCGTGGAGCTGCCGCGCTCCACGCTCACGCTAATCCTTGAGGAAGCCGAGGCGCTGGGATTCGGGGAGCGCATCGAAACAGAAATCTTCGCGTTCGGCCATATGCCGCTGGCCTACTCTGCGCGCTGCTTCACGGCGCGCGCCAATAACCTGCCGAAAGACGCTTGTGAGTTCGAATGCCTCAAACACCCGGATGGCCTGGCGGTGTATACCCAGGATAACCAGCGTCTACTGACGCTCAACGGCATCCAGAGCCAGTCAGGCCAGGTACTCAATCTCATCCCGGAATGGAAAGACATGCAGGAGCTGGGGGTGCAGTTCCTGCGGCTGAGCCCGCAGTCACAGCATATGCAGGAAATCATCGAGCACACGCATGCGGCGCTGCGCCAGGGCGCGACCCCCAATCTGTCCGCCTACATCGAAGGCGAGGGCTGCAACGGCTACTGGTTTGGGCAAGCCGGGCACAGGCTCATGGAATCCGGACACACGACGCCGTGAATCCTGCCGCGTCAGCCAGATCCGCGTTGCGGATCGGACAACAGTCTGTCACCCGCGTGCAGCGTGAGCTTCGCCGGCCAAGGAAGCTCGTCGAGATCGAGCGCGTCCAGAAAATTCTTGAGTGCGAGCCCCAGGGCCACGTCGCCGTTGATGGCCAGACGCTGCTGAAAAAACAGCGTGTCTGCGTCCACGCGCCGCATCGCCAGCATGATGAATTCCGCGGTGCACGCGCGGATGCTGGCCTCCGCTAGTGACTGCTGTGAAAGTACGTACAACCTGCCGGAGCGCAAGGTGAACACCCAACGTACACCACAGTCCTCAAGCTCTACGGCGAGCCGGCGTCCCTCCAGGAAGTCCAGATCCCCGCGTACCAGAGGCGCAGCAAAGGCCTGGTTCACAAACCTCGCCAGCAGTTTTTCAAACAGCGGTGCGGCCAAACTACTCGCGGAGAAACGCATGATTTTAAACGCGAGCCTGCGCGCTGCGGATCCCTGTTCAGCGGTATACGGCCCGCGGACCGCGACTTTTAACATGGGTCTATCCTCGAATCAGGTGCTGCGACCATACGACAATCAGGCAGCGGAGAAATTGATACAGATCATGGCGAGACAACAACCAGGGGGATTACCGCCATGTCAGTGTATATGAAGGTCCCACAATCCGGGATCGAGGTTGACGAGATCGCACTCTTCAGCCAAGCATTGGACCAGATCCGACGGCAGATCGACCAGGTCGATAACGAGTTGATTGCGCTTATCGCAAAACGTGCCAGGTTGACCGAAGGAGCACTCGCGCTCAAGTCGCAACATGGCATGCCCCGGTATTGCCCACAGCGCGAACGGGAAATACTGGGGCGTGTGACCGCCTTGGCTAGTGGCTATGGAATAGACCCCCTCGCAGTGGCAGGTGTTTTTATGTTACTTCTACGTCAGTATGCAGGACCGGGCAACGAGCCGGCGGCGGACCCCGAATCACAGTGACGAGTAACCAGTGCATGCAATCCACCCCCGTTCCAGAACCGAGGCAGTCCAGCTATACGCGCGATGAGCTGATCGCCTGCGCACATGGCAAACTGTTCGGTGCCGACAATGGACGCCTGCCGCTCCCAAACATGCTGATGTTCGACCGCATCACTCAAATCACAGCGGATGGGGGTCCGCACTCGAAAGGTTACGTGGCAGCCGAACTGGATATAACACCTAGCCTGTGGTTCTTCGCCTGCCACTTCGAGTCAGATCCGGTCATGCCCGGCTGCCTGGGACTGGATGCTCTGTGGCAGTTGTTGGGATTCTATCTGACCTGGCGAGGCAACCCTGGCCGCGGACGGGCACTGGGCGTCGGTGAAGTCAGGTTCACCGGCCAGGTGCTGCCGACGGCGCACAAAGTCTATTATGAGATTGATGTCAGTCGTGTCATTGAACGCAAGCTCATCCTCGGGGTTGGGGATGGACGTGTGCTGGTTGACGGGCGCCCAATCTATACTGCCAACAATCTGCGGGTCGGTCTGTTTACCAGTACTGACAAACTCTAGGGTATGGGTATGCGGCGTGTAGCAATCACGGGCATGGGTATCGTCTCGTGTCTGGGAAACCCCAAGCAAGAGGTCGAAGACGCATTACGCGCCGGCCGCTCCGGCATCCGGCATATGCAGGAATACGCCGACCTGGGTTTGCGCAGCCAGCTGGCAGGACAACCGGACATCGATCTGGACGCGGCCA
>JAJYBN010000016.1 GCA_021779005.1 Pseudomonadota bacterium | reverse complement strand
CCAGGGGTGGTCTTGGTTATATTCGAGGATGAACGGCGTCACGAAGCTGGCTTGTAGTGTTACCTCGCCGCTGGGGAAGCTTTGGCAACAACTACCCTGGAACCATTGGTTAGGGCTCGAGGTCTGGCTCGGTCGCGCGCGGCTGAAGGAGTACTTGAGTACCTGGACAGTCATCGCGGAGAAGGTCGTTGCGTCCATGCTCTGCCAGAAGGTGTGGCCGAGGCGGTTCTCACCGCCTAGCCACAAAGCCCCGCCGATCTCTGTAAGCACCACGCCATATTCGAGATCCAGCTGGTTGCTACGCTTCCAGATTCCGGAAGTGTCGTTGTTTAATCGGTGGTCGATGCCGAGCAAATTGCCAGCTCCGACGATTAATGGAATCGAGGCCAGCAAATAATATCCCGCCGTATCACTCGGACCCGAGGTGCTGTAGCGATCACTCTCCGGTTGGGAAGTCCCCGGGTCGTTACTGCCCCGTTCACTACCCGCTGGTGATACGTCCGCGAAGACACAGCGACTCTGCGCACACTGTCGTTCGTAATCACCCGCCAGCAGACGGTAACCCTGAATATCTGGTCGTATGTGTGCCGTAGTTTTCGCACAGCTCGCAATGTCCAAGCTCAAATCGCAAGCATTTGGAGTGTTAACCTGGGTATCCGCCCGCGATCTCTGGGCTGCTTGTACCTGGGTGGCACAAATCAGAGACACAAGGCTACCGCAAATGAGGACTTGTAAAGTTTTCATCTTGTCTTCTTGCTAGTTGGTGTTAACTAGTCTGGCGCAAAGTTACCGGAACGGAGGCGTATCGTTGTCGGGCGCGCTTGAATTATTGCTGTCCTTGCGCGCTTCCTTGGCTGCTTCTGCAGCTTCGCGCCGAGCTCCGGTAGTCTCTCGAATAACAGCCGCATGGGTTTTTTCAATAGCATTGATTCTGGATTTCGACATCTGCTGCGTGGCTGATGGTACCTGTGCCGTTTTAGTTTTGGATTCTTTTTTATGGAGCTCATCCGCGGGAGTGATTACAGGGAGGGTGATGATTTGTACCACGGTCTTTTCGATATCCGCGTTCAGTGGCACCACATTCATGGTGACATCGAGTTTCGTTTTCGGGGGCGGCGTGGGTGGGGAGCCATTATCAGCATTCGCAGTTAACCCCGCGAACAGCAAGAGGGCGCCAGCAGCAGTGATCAATTCATAACGCTGCATGTTCATAAACCTCCCTCAGGACCGCCAATCAAACGCTTGGGCAAGACCGTGCCAGAGCCGGCTTCCCATGGGTAAGGGCGCTTCTGCCCGAATGGATACATTGAAAGTCTGGTGATCTGTGCCCTGGCTGAGCTTTGCCGTCAGCAGGCCGTCGGTGCCCGCATGTGCAACGAGGGGAAGCTTGAGGAGATTCTTGCCCTTGTGCAGCTCACCGACCCAGGTCAGATGCCGCACACCGGGCTGACCCGCTACCTGTATGCCCGCTGGCAGTTCGATGGTGAAGTGTACATCCTTGAGCGTAGAGCCGGCATCGAAGGCCACGCCCACGGTGGTCGGACGTTCGCTTTGCAGGATGAGCTTGTCGCCACGCATCACATAATCGGGAACCGGGACCATGAAATGGTTGAGTGTGAATCCAAGTGCAAGACCGAGTACGAGAACGGCGGCGATCCCAACGGACATTACGTTTCGCCGGCGCTGGGTGTCAGCTGCGAACACCTGTGCCAGGATTCGGTGTGCGGCGGCTTCAGATAACATCGGAGCGGGGCTTGCCTTAAGTGCGGCACTCAACAGCTGCTTCATCCGCCAGGCCTGATTGCAAGCGTGGCAAGATTCAATATGTATATGAATGTCCGCCAGCGTCGCGTCCGGGATCTCCGTAGCTGGTACATCGAGCAGTTTTTTCAAGAGTTCGCAGTTCATGTGGCTTTCACTTCATCACCTAACACGTAAAATTCCCCGCCAGGGTTCCCGTTAGCCAGAAATATTTCTCGCAGATGGCGCCGGGCTCTGAACAGGCGGGACTTTACGGTGCCGAGTGGCAGTTTCAGCAATACGCTGAGTTCGCTGACGGTATGACCCTCCATATCGTGCAGAGCCAGGATGGTGCGCTGCTCATGCGGTAATGAAGCAAGTGCGGTCTGGATCTGGCGTTGCAGGAGCTCGGAATGGGCCAGGCGTTCCGGGTCGGCGCCCCCCAGATCCATACTGTTTATAAGATCATCCCAGCTGAGGTTATGGCGTCTGTTGAGCGGCGCATGGCGTGTGCGCCGCCAGTGATCGACGAACAGGTTATGCAGCGCACGCATCAGCCAAGTCGTGGGGTTATCGAGCTTTATCCAGGTCGCCGGCTTTTGATACAGGCGCAACAGCAACTCCTGCACCAGATCTTCCGCATCCTGGGCGTGTCCGGTAAAGCGCCAGGCAGTGCGGTAGAGCATGTCCAAATGGGGTTTCACCCAGGCGGTGAACTCAGCCTGACGCTGCACCTGCGGATGGCGCTTGGGGTGGAACGGGATGATGGATGGCATAGTTTGTGACACGCATCCGGCCGTGAAAAAGGGTCCAAGTTTCAATTATCACCCTTTTCCAACGCGGGATATCCAGTAGAATTTGGGCAGATTTATCCCCAGGGTCGCGTGACCAAGTTCACATATAGTTATGTGGATTGAAGAACCCTGCGAACAGAAAGACGAATCAGCACTTGGTCGCCTGCATAGGCATATGGGCAGCGCCCTGGCGCTGTACCTGCCGGCTAATTGATCTAAATCAATTCGTTCCTCTCCGGTATCGCTATCTTGATTCGTTATGCTGACGGTTCAGGGGTGGGGCTATGCGCTCTGATGTTGTCCAGTCTTTATGCGACGAGCACCGCAACATCGAGCGGGTGCTGTTGCTCATCCGCTTCCAGGCTGAAATGCTGCAGGGTGTCCATGATCTGCAAGGTTTCGAATTACTCACCAATGCCCTCGGCTATATGCACAACTATCCCGGTGTCACGCACCATCCCTGCGAAGAGATCATGCTTGCCAGGCTGCCGGTCATACACTCAGCTGCGGCGGCGATGTGCCAACAGGTAGCCGCGCAACACAAAGCATTCGCCAATCAGGAATCTGCCATGCTGCGCCTGATACGGGAAGCACAAGCGGGTGATCCCGAAGCCTGTGCACGGCTTAAGGAGACCGTGACCGGTTATTGCACTGAACAAGCCAAGCATATAACCACAGAGGAACTGGAGTTATTCCCGCTGGCACTCAAGTACCTGTCTGAAAAAGACTGGCAGGAAATAGCGTCCAGATCCAAGGCGATAATCGATCCGGTATTCGGGAAAGGTATCCTGCAGCACTACCAGAGCCTGTACGACTATCTTATGTCGTACAAGGCGGATCTTGGAGTTCACTGACCGCCGAGCTTGCATGCAGAGCATAAGGAATGACCGTTGCACCCGCATGTCAATTTAATCCGAACTGAGCCAGCTGATTTCATCCCAAATATGCTGTTTGATTGTAGCTTCGATCGTGCAGGCCAGGATAGCGGGCCGGGACACGTTTGTTACATCCCGATTCAAAACTTTCATGGAAATGGGTTACTATCGCGCTCCCCAATGAAGTCGATAACAGCAGTACTGTGTTGAAGTCCGCAGGTTTTGTATGCATCGTTTATTTTTTGACGGCGGCGCCGATAGCGCATGCCGGTAGTCTGCTCACACGCCATCAAATCTGGGCGCTGGAGTACGCCTCCGTCGTGGGCACCAGCTATTATGCAGATTCGCTACCCGCCGATTACCGTTATGCACGCACTCTGCAGGCGGTGCTGATCACTGAATCCAGCCTGTGTCGCCACAAGCAAGGCATCGATCATCGGGCCTATGGCTGTGGACAGTTACATCCAGCCACCGCACATGTAGTGGACGATACACACGTTAGCGTGCGCACTCTCAAGCGCGATGATGGGCTCAACATACGACTCGCCGCACGCTACCTGTCCTACTGCCTGCAGCAGATGTCTTCCTGGGAGCGGGGCGTGGTGTGCTACAACAAAGGTCCGAATCACACCCGCGCCATGAGTGATGAGCAGGTGGCCACAGACGGCTATCTGGATAGCATACGCCGGCGCATGCGTGAAGCTGCTCGTCTCACGGCCAGCACCGATTGACACCCTGCATTTAAAGCTGCCCTATCGGCATTCACGCTATTCGCGTGTGCATACCGTAAATTGTATGAATAAATAATGGGTTACGCAGATAATGCGGTGCGGAACGTGGTATCGCCGGCGATACTTAGTTTTGAAGCCGGCCAACCACTGTCGGAAATCTTTACAGTTTTCAAAATTTAGGTCCCGCCGGTGGCGTGCCTTTCTCACCATAAAAAATATAAGCTATTGTTTCATATGACTATTCCAATCTACTTCGGGGTGCTGGCATAAGAGTTGCTGCGTTTTAAGGTGTAGCAATGCCTATCGATTTTTAACACCTTAGCCATGGAGGGCGTGAAAATGAAATCCACTTTTAAGCTAATACTTGCTTCGCTAGCACTCACTGCGACGGGCTTCAGCAATCCTTCATTCGCATTGCCCGCCGGGTGGACGTGTGATGGTGTCTGCGGCGACCTCGGTCCCGATGGCGTGGTAACAGCACCGCCGGCGTATGGGCCCGGCTACAGCTACATTACAACCAACGGCAGCTCTTATTTTCCTGCTGGGTTAACATTGGGCAGCGAAACCAATGGGTCTGTCGCTACCTCACCCTTGTTCGGTGCTGCCGCTGGTGACGCCCTCGCATTCTATTTCAACTACGTGACCTCGGACGGCGCCGGTTTTATAGAATACGCGTGGGCGCAGTTGCTTGATGGCACAAACACTGTTGTCGCAACGCTGTTCGACGCCAGGACGAACCCCACCCCCGGTGCCGATACCGTCCCGGGATTTGGCATGCCGTCTATCACTGCCACGATTGTGCCACCCAGTACCCCTATTATTCCGGGTGGACCGGTTTGGTCACCTTTGGGTGGTTATTCTGGCTCTTGTTATTCCACGGGCTGTGGGTATACCGGTTGGATTGCGGCAACCTATGGTATTCCGACCGACGGCAACTACTACCTACAGTTCGGGGTCGTGAACTGGCTAGATACAATCTATGACACGGGATTAGCCTTTGCAGGTGCCACTATTGGCGGCAAGCCGATTTGCACGCCGGGTGTCGATTGCTTCTCTGTACCTGAGCCGGGATCGCTGGCGCTCCTGGGACTGGGGCTCGCATTCGTAGGCGGATTGACCTGGTTGCGTCGGCGCAGAGTCTGACCGACACCCAAAAGCTCAGGAAAAAAGAACGCGGCGGCCCTTGGCCGCCGTTTTCTTTGTCCGGCGAAAAGAGTCCCGTTACTTCAAATTTGGCCATCGGAATGCGCTTGGGCCGTGTGGATTCGCGAGTATGCTGAACTGTTTCCTGCCGGTCAGCGCAATGAATGAACGTTGCGGGCGGCGCTGATTACAAAATCCAGCCTGTGTCGCCAGCATGGCATCGACCCCCTGGCCTATGGCTGTGGCCATAGACATCGTGCCACCGCCCACGGGGCTGACCACTCGCTGGTGAGTGGTCGCTCTCGCATTCAGTAAACGCTGACCGGCTAAGGTCAGAGACTGGCAATAGGCCGCACACTGAAGGATGGCGATTTCAGCCGTTCACCTTTGTAGGCCTGCACTTCACCGAAGCGGCGATGCTGCTCCCAGTCATCGCGTGCCACCTGGATCTCCTCAGCAGATCGCGCCACGAAATTCCACCAGAGGATGATGGACTCCCCGAACGGTGCGCCACCGATCAGTACCGCACGCGCCGGATGTTTCGCCAATAGTTCGATACCGTTCCGCAGGGGGCCGAGATAATGCAACGCCCCGGGTGCCAGCTGTTGGCCATCGAACGAGACCTCTCCCTCGATGATGACGAGTGCGTGTTCCCACCCGGCGTTCAGCGGCAGGCGCATCTGGGCGTTTGCCCCAAGATTGAGTTCTGCACCGACGATGGGCGAGAAAGTACGCGCCTTGGATCGTTGTCCTGCCAACTCGCCGACAAAAAGATGTGCATGCCCGCCCCCCGGCTCGACGACCGGCAGGTCTGTGTGATGATCGAAACTCGGTTGCCGCCAGCGTTCAGCGTCGGGCAACGCCACCCATAGCTGCAAGCCGTGGAGTTTCCCCGAGTTTCGGGGTGGAGTTTCCTCCGCATGGCTGATGGCCATGCCAGCAGTCATGAGGTTCAGTTCGCCGGGGCGCGCCACGCCGCTGCAGCCCAGGCTGTCGTTGTGCAGCACCTCGCCATCGAACAGCCAGGAGACGGTTTGCAGGCCGATATGCGGATGCGGTGCTATGTCCATGGCTTTCCGGTCATCGAAGGACAAGGGTCCAAAGTGATCCAGAAAACACCATGCGCCTACCAGGCGCTGCTGCCGGAGCGGCAGTGCGCGCACCACGGTGAGGCCTCCGCCAAGATCAGCGCTGCGAACCGGGTAACTCATGATTCCCATCTGTGGCACGCTCCGGGGCGGGATGTAGTTCGATTCGAGGGGTGGTTTTAGGTCACTCATGGCCGGTCTCATGCAGGGGCTTGGTAAACATCCCACCGAGCATGCTCGCGGCCAGCTCCGTGAGCGTGTAACCCCTATGGGCGAAAGCCCCGTGACCTTTGCTACACTGAATTGCCCGGTTACTGGCTGCCTGCATGCTCTATACTAAAACTGAATAACAGTATCGGGTTTCGAGATGGCTGACCATAGAGGTGGATTCCGATGGTAAGGGTGTTAATCGCAGATGATCACGCCATTTTCCGGGCGGGCCTGGCCAAGCTGCTGCAGACGATGGCGGATGTCCAGGTGATCGCAGAGGCTTCAAGCGGTCGTCAGGCCGTAGATTTAGCCGTCAAGTTTCATCCCGATATCGTGATCATGGATCTGGCCATGGGTGATGTGAACGGGTTGGACGCTACCGCACAGATCCATGCACACCGTGCTCAGGTGCGCGTCATCATCCTGTCCATGCATGCCAATGAAGAATATGTGACCCAGGCGTTAAGTTCCGGAGCATCTGCATACGTGCTGAAAGAGGCGACCCCGGATGAACTCAAGCTGGCCATCGAGGCGGTCGCGCGCGGCGGCACGTATCTGAGCGCCGCCATCTCCAAGCGGGTGATGGAAGACTTTTTTGGCCAGGCCACGGGGAAGCCCAGCCACTCCCATCAGCTGACACCGAGACAAAAACAGATTCTGCAACTGATCTCGGAAGGCAAGAATGTCAAGCAGATCGCGTTCGAGCTCAAGGTGAGTATCAAGACCGTCGAGAGTCACCGCACGCAACTCATGGAACGCCTGGGGATCCCCAACGCATCGGCGTTGGTGCGTTATGCAGCGCGGCTGTCGCCACTTACGAACAAGTAAGCGCCGCGCTGGCTGGTTTGTCGGATCACTCAGTACGTGATCGTCATAGTGAGGACTCTGGTACTCACACCATTGGCCTCGCTGATACGGGCAGGTACTTTGCTATAAACGGGTATCATCTGAGTCGCGCCATCACCCAAGCCGGATATACTCGCCAGGACCGGGGGGCTGGCAGCATCAATTCCGGAGCCGATACTGATGTCATAGGCGGTGTGCTTCGAGCAATTCAAGGCCACCACGCCCCTGGTCGCCTCCTGGCTGGCAGCCGACCCAGAGATGTCCATGTGCCGCATGGCGATGCGGCATGTATCGATGACTGTCACGGAAACCAAAAATTGTCCATGGCTATTATCCGCCGAGGCCATGCTCGGCGTCAGTGCCAGAGCGACCGTCAAAGCCGCGAATATGCAAATATTGAAAAAAATTCTCGACACCTGACTTTCCTTTCGATGGGCTGTCGCTTGCCGGAAGCGCTCCAGACGCAAGGCTGATCGGATGGCTCCGCTATCCGGGCCCAGACCTTTCAGCCGGGTGGTTATACTCAGCTAGATTTGGTTTTTACTGATTTACTTATAGCAAAACACGGCGGGATAAACACTTGGAAAAACCCGGTAATCTACTAGGGATTATTCCTGTTCAAAACTAAGCGCCCTCAGGAGCACTGGGTGATCTTTAGAATCGCCAACCGATGGATTGTGGTAACGGGCAGGCCAAAGCCTGCGGGTGATACCCTATCAGCCATGCTGGAATCGCAACTGTCAAAAGAAGACCGCTGAATGAAATCAATCTTGCCTACGAGCCTGCGTATTCGTCTGCTGTTATTGGTGGCGGCCTGTATCTTGCCAGTCATCCTACTTGCCACCTACTCCGCTATCGAACGCTATCGCACCTCGTTAGGCTATACCTATGATGTGGCCGCGCTGACATCGAACGCAGTCGCGGAACGCTACCAGAGCCTGATCTCCAGAAGCCACGACCTGCTGACGCTCATGGCGTCATCACCAGCAATCAACGCGGGGCCGGCAGAATGCGGCCGTACGCTGGCAGCACTTCAGGCGCAGATGCCTGTCTATGAGAACTTCAGTGTAGTGTCGCTGCAGGGTGAATTTGTCTGCAGCGCTCTGCCTTTGACGAAGCCTTTCAATGCATCCGACACGCGGTGGTTTAAACAAGTTTTACTGACGCATAAATACACCAGCGATGTAATTCCACATGGACGCATAACCCATCGAGGGCTGCTGATTTTCTCGGCGCCGAATTTCGACAGCCGGGGCAATCTCACCAGCATGATAACTGTAGCGGCCTCGCCCCTGGCATTGGAGCCTCCCCCTGATGCGGCCTTATCCCGTTACGCCCAGATTACGGTCTTCAGCGGCGATGGCACAGTGCTGATGTATTACCCCAGCGCACAGGGCTATGTCGGCAGTGTTCAATCACAGGCAGCCTTGTTCAAGGCGGCAGTGAATGCGGCTGGCACACCCGATATTGAGATCCCTGGATTGGACGGGAAAGTGCGGTTTTACACCTTCAGACAGATCAGTACGGGTACTCCCGGTGCTGGGCTCTATGTCGCCAGTGGTATCGATGGGAGCCTCATAAAACGTCTGGCGTTCCTGCCGCTGATACGTGATTTCTCCATCATCGCCGTGATTACGCTGATCATCATCCTCATCATCTGGCGGGTTTCAGGCAGATTTATCACACAGCGGATCCGGCCGCTTCTATCGACGTTGCAGCGCATCGGTACGGGCGAATTAGGCGTACGCTCCGGGCTGGCAGAGCTCCACGGGGAGATAGGTGCTATCGCCCGAGGTGTGGACCGGATGGCGGAACACCTCGAGGCACGCGTTGCAGCTCAGCGCATTGCGGAAAGTTCCCGCGAGGCCAGCGAGGAACGTTACAAGGAACTGCTGGAACAGGCTTCAGACAGCATTATGGTACGGCGTGTGAGCGGCGAGCTGGTGTTCGTGAATGCGGCTCTGTGCACGATGTTGGGTTACAGCCGTGAAGAATTACTGAAGATGCGCGTCACCCACCTGGTGGATGAATCCAACCTGTGGCGTCAGCGCCTGAAGATCGGTGAATCCTTACGGTTCGAGGCCTGGATGCGGCATAAGGATGGCCATGGCATCCCCGTCGAGGTCAGCACCATGCGGCTGACCAATGGCGATCTCCAGTCGATCCACAGGGACATCAATCAACGATTGCAGATACAACGCCAGCTGCAGGAAAGCGAGCGCCATTACCGGGCACTGGTGGAAGAATCCATACTGGGGATCCTGGTGCGCCGGCCCACGGGCGAGATCTTATATGCGAATGAGGCGCTGTGCTCCATTGCCGGCTACAGCCGTAGTGAACTGTTGAGCATGCGCATCGATGCTTTGGTGGATGCGGCGGATATAGATCAAATCCAACAAGTAAACCAGCTCGGCATCGGCGATTACCTGAATTTCAAGGACCGGTTAGGCCACAAAAACGGCAAACTCATATTTGTCGAAGGCAGCGCGCACCGGCTAGATGCCCAGAACATCCAGGTCATGCTCAATGATGTGACTTCACGTGTCGTGGCAGAGCAGCAGATTGCCGAAGAACGTAACTTCGTATTTCATTCCCTGGATGTCCTGCCGGGCATTTTTTATGTGATCAATCACGAAGGGCGTTTCCTGCGCTGGAACCGCCAGACAGAAGAGATCTCGGGCTATACTGCGGAGGAATTGCGACATATTACTTCGGCTGAGATGATAGCGCCGGAACTGCGTGCGAAACATAAAGAATTTGTAGCGTCGATTCTGAGCGGCGCGAGATGGGAGGGCGAAGCAGAACTCTGTTGCAAGGATGGCAGGCGCATTCCTTACTATTATGTGGTGCGCCATTTCAAATGGCAGGGAGAAGATTGTGTGGTCGGCATGGGCGTGGATCTGACGGAGCGCAATCAGGCGGAGCGGCTCGCGCTGACCTATCTGAAAGAAATGCAGTCGCTCTCGGCCCGCATTCTGGAATCCCAGGAAGAGGAACGCCGGCGTATTGCCCGCGAACTGCATGATGAACTGGGCCAAGGCTTGACAGCGACATTGCTCAGCCTCAAGAACGCGGAAGAGCAGATGGGGGAAAGTCCGATGGTGGCGCAGGTCAAGCACGCATCATCAATTATCACCATCCTTACGCAACAGGTGCGTGCCCTGTCCCTGAACCTGAGACCCTCGGTACTCGACGATCTGGGGCTGGTGGCGGCAGTCAGGTGGTACATACGGGAGCGGGTGGAATCGGCCGGCTTGCGAGTGGTGCTGAGCGTCGATAAAGATCTGCCACGCCTGCCAGCGTTACTGGAAACCGCATGTTTCAGGGTTTTGCAGAGCGCGTTTACCAACATCCTGCGCCACGCACAGGCGCAGGAAGCGCAGGTATCGTTGCGGCAGGCAGACGGTAATCTGGTGCTCGTAATCCGTGACAATGGCCGGGGGTTCGATGTGAAGGCCGCTCGCCAGACAGCCTTGGCGGGCAAGAGTTTGGGGCTGCTGGGTATGGAGGAGCGAGTACGGCTTGTCGGCGGTGTGCTGGAGATCACATCAGCCCCGGGACAAGGTTCGGAAGTACGCGTGGTGCTGCCCATGGGCTGATTTAAGGGGGGGATCTCTGGGCGGCGTGTCTGTTACCGGCTGATCACCCTCTAAATTAAGGGATTCTCCGTTGGCGGACTCTTGGTTCATGTCACATACTAGATATTGGACAAGTGTGTTA
>JAJYBN010000015.1 GCA_021779005.1 Pseudomonadota bacterium | reverse complement strand
GGTTTCTGAAGAGGAGGCCGCACAATTGCAGAAACAATATCCAGAATTAGCGGCGTTCAAGGCGCAGGTTGGCAGAAAACTCAGCGCCGCCTGGCTCATCGAGCAATGCGGCTGGAAGGGCTTTCGGGAAGGTGATGCGGGCGTGTCGGAGAAGCATGCGCTGGTGCTGGTGAACCATGCGCATGCCAGCGGCGCGCAAATCCTGGCGCTGGCGCAACGTATCCAGGAATCAGTGCAACAAAAATTCGGAATCCGGTTGGAACCGGAGCCGAAGATCATTTAGTGGACTGAAACACCGTATGCGAACCGTAAACTGCGCAGCTCGTGATGCATTGCTCGCTACGCTGGCTTGTGGGGGCAACACACCGATCAATCAGTATTGAATTCCAGTCGTACGAAAACTGAGCGGCCGGCCATGTTGTATCCGGCAGCGGTCTGGTAATGGGTATCCAGCAGGTTTTCGAGACTGCCGCTTACAGCCAAACCATGGCCGAGTTGCTGGCGTACGGTGACGCCGGCGAGCACATAGCCGGCATCGGTGACCGGCAAGCCGCTGTTGAAATCCAGATCGTCGCGCGGACCGCTGGCGATCAGATGTGTGCCGATGCTGGTAGTGTCGTTATACCAGTTGAGCACCGTAGTGAGTGTGCGTTCCGAACGCCGCAACAACAGCGTGCCGGTATCCAGGTTCTCGGGCTGCTGGAAGATCACACTGCTGCGCCAGAACCAGGAGTGCAGTGTCAACTGGTATCCAGCTTCCAGGCCACGTGCCCGGGCGCTGGCGATGTTCTCGTTCTCCCCATTCAGGTTGCTGGGTGTAACCACGAACTGGATGAGATTATCCAGATTGTTCCGGAAGATGCTCAGGGTGAAAATTTGGTTAGTAGCAATTTTTTGGCGCATGCCAACTTCAAGGTTTTTGGAAGTCTCGGGCTGCAGGTCCGGATTGCCGCCGAAACCATAGAGCTCGGAAGCGCTGGGCGCCCGAAAACCGGTACCGGCACCAGCCGTCAGGCGGGTAGCGTCACTCACATCGTAGGCGTAATCCGCATTCCAGGTCAGATGATTGCCGAATTCCTGATCATGGGTTTCGCGCGCCGCCACCACCAGATGGTTGTCACCGGCGTCGAGATCATCCTCAAGGTATAAGGCATGGATGCGGTCGGGCACATCGTAGGCCAGGCCATAGGATTGCGAGCTCGCATGCTGATCTTCGTAATAGATGCCTGCAGTCAGCAACTGATATTCACTTAGGGCCACGTCGTTCTGCCAGTCGATCACGTTGCGTTGGGTATGCACGAAATCCGGGGTCTGCGCTGGGTTGTAGGGATCAGCCTGGATCTGGTCGGTCTGGTCCAGCATATGGCTCAGGTTGAGATTGCTGCGCCAACCGCTCAGCGGGTTCCCGGTCACGCCCAGGCTGGTGACCTGATTCTGGAAATCCTCATCCAAAGGAATAAGACCGTAGGGCGGGTTGTCTGAGAAACCCATGTATTGGGTTTTGCCGGTGCTCTGCCAGTGTTTGATATCCATATCGACGCCGCCGACCTGGGTGTGGCCATAGGCATTCCAGGTGCGGTCCGTATTGCCGTTGTCGATGTCGCTGCCGGCGACCGCCGGGAAACCATCCGTGTGGTAGTAGTCGGCGGATACACCGAAGGCGCTCTGGCCCTGGCCGTAATCGAAATGCCCGCCATTGTCATCGGTGCCGTAGCGCCCGGCACCCGCATAGGCGCCGTAATGACTACCTTCACTTGCCTGCCGGGTGATGATGTTGATGACACCGCCGATGGCATCGGAGCCATATAACGCGGCGCGCGGACCTTTCACGATCTCGATGCGCTCGATGTCATTCAAATGGATGTTTTGCAGTGCGGCACCGCTACCGTCCGCGGGATTGATCTTGACGCCGTTGATCATCACCAGTGTCTGGTTGCTGTTGGTGCCGCGCAGAAACAGCGACGTGGGCTGGCCTGGCCCGCCGTTGCTGGCAATGTCGAGCCCGGCATACTGCTGCAGCAGGTCGCCGATGGCCGAGGCGCCGCTCATCTGGATCTGCTGGGCGGTGATCACGATCACCGGCGCCACTTCCTGATCGGCCGTGACTGCTGTACGGGTGGCGGTCACGACCACGCCACCCAGATTGGCGTCGTCGGCAAAACATACCATGGGGGACATCATGAGCAGCGTCAATACGCCGCCCATCTGTAGGGATTTAAGCACGCTCATCTCCTCACGCCACTTGCCCGCATGCGTGAAAGCAATGGTTGAAAAAACCAGCGTGAGGAGAACAAGAACGATGGGCCTGAGGCCCGTTCGCATCGCCCACCGCAACGCCGGAACGTGCCTTCAGGCCGGTCTCCGGGCTCGCGAGCGGGGATTCCCCTGTCTGTCGCCTTCCCACGCTCATGCGCAGTGGCTTCGTGACAGACTTGTGCTCGCCTACCGTTGCGGGGGCAGCGCCGGCATTGTCATAAGACAGACGCACCGGCTTCCCGAGTGTCATCCGCGAAGATGACGCCTCAAGGCTATTAACAATCTAGAGATTTGGTGTGCTCAAGTCAAGCAACTATTTGTCTTGATGAGCATCGAGCTATTTAGATGGTTTTATAAGCGCTTTTGTCTTTGATGCTGTTGAAAGCCTGTTGCGCGAATGCCGCCGCCTGCTTCTCGCCAGTGTCGAAATCTTTCGGATTGATGATCTGCACCATCATCTTGTAACCATTATCGATGAGATGCAGCTGCACCGACGAGACACTCGGCGATATGGTGTTGTCCACGTAGAATGCACCCGGGCCGAAACCCTCGGCAGGATGGATCTGGATGGGTTTGACGTTTTGTTTGAACAGCGCTTTCAGCTGGGCCGCTTCTGCCGCCAGCTCACCCGTGGGGTCCTTGGAGTCAGACTCGCTGATCTGCAGCAATGCCGGAGTCTCACCCGTGTCGGTATCGTTGTACTTACATACATGGATGGGCGAGTGCTCGCCCGAGAGCATCAAGGCATCCAATTGTTGCCTTCCGAGTATCTTCCCGGCCTGGATATTGGTGACGGCGTAACAGGCCATGAGCACTTTTTTGGCATTCGGATCGGGCCCGCTGGTGCAGGCAGCGAGGCCTGCGAAAATCAGAGTGCTGACGGTAGCAGCGAAAATCAATTTTTTAAAGTGCTCACGCTTCAACATGGGTTCGCCTCTAGGTCGAGAAAAACAGCGGGACGCGAGGTTCCAGGAACATCATCGAGGATGCCACCACCCTAGGATAGCGTATCGGGCGGCGACCGTCAGGTGATTCATTTCTGATTTATATCGGTAGATATGCAGTACCGCCGGGCCAGTCTACCGGGATTACAGTCGTCTGATACAGGCGGCTGAGGTTTTCAGCCGTCAGGATCTCCTCCAGGTTGCCAAACAGCAGTTCACCATCGCCGAACAGCATCAACACCTGGTCACAGAAACGTGCCGCCAGGTTGGCATCGTGCAGACTCATGATGACGGCGCGTTCCCGGGAGTGTGACAAGCTGGTGAAATGCGCCAGCAGGGCCAGTTGGTGATGTGGATCCAGCTGGTGCGTGGGCTCGTCCAGCAGGAACACCTGTGGATCCTGGGTGAGGATGGTGGCAATGGCTAGGCGCCGGCGCTCGCCGCCGGAGAGCTGGGTCTGGGCGCGCTGTTCCAGGCCGTCAAGACCTACCAGCTTGAGCGCGCGCCGCGCAAGATTCACATCGTTATGGGATTCCCAGCGCCAGAAATCGATGTGCGGATGCCGGCCGATGAGCGCGGTCTCCAGCACCGTCGCAGGCAGGCTGTCTTCCTGTTGCTGCATGAGCAGGCCGAGTTGCTGTGCGATACGCCGCCGCGGTAATTCCTTCAGCACAATACCGCCCAGGAAGATTTCACCCGTATCGACGGGGCGCAGGCCCGCCAGGCTATGCAACAGGGTGGTTTTCCCCACGCCATTGCTGCCCAGGACGCCGATGCAGCTACCCGGATCCAGAACCAAATCGAAGTTACGGCACACGCATTTGCCGGCGATGCTGACCGTGAGGCTGCGGGTTTCCAGCAAGGGCGATGCGCTCATAACGGACCGCGCGCGCGATTCAGGAGATACAGGAATAACGGCACGCCGATGGCAGCGGTTACGACGCCCACGGGCAACTGTTGCGGCGCTAGCACGCTGCGCGCCAGGGTGTCGGCAAGCATCAGCAGACTGCCGCCCAGCAACACGGCACCCGGCAACAACGTGCGGTGATCACTGCCGGATATCAAGCGCAGCATGTGCGGCACCACCAGCCCCACAAAACCGATGGCGCCGGCTTCGGTTACGGCCACGGCGGTGAACAGCGAGGCAGCGATGTAAATGGCAATAGTGAAGGGGCGTACGGAGACGCCGAGTGCTTCGGCAAGAGTTTCACCGCGTGCCAGTACGTTCAGATGCCGCGCGAACGGCAGACAGATCAAGAGACCGGTGATGATGACCACCAGCGGTAGCCAGCCGCTACTGCGATAGGAGAGGTCGCCCATGAGCCAGAACAGCATGCTGCGCAAGCTGGCGTCATCGGACAATACCAGCAGCAGGCTGATGGCGGCGCCCCAACCGAAGGCCACCACGATGCCGGTCAGCAGCAGGCGCGTAGGCGTCCAGCCGCCGCGACCGTGGGCCAGGACGAACACGATGAGCATCGAGATGAGCGCGCCCACAAAGGCACTACCGCTAACCCAGAAACCAGCCACTCCCAGCAACAAGGACAGCAGCGCGCCCACCGCAGCGCCACCGGAGACACCGAGGATATACGGGTCTGCCAATGGATTGCGCAGCAGCACCTGCATGAGTGCGCCGGCCAGGGCCAGCAGTCCGCCGGTGGCGAAGGCGGTGATGGCGCGTGGCAGACGCAGCTCTAGCACCAGCGTGCGCGCAAGGGGATCACCGTTACCGCTGAGAACGCTGATTACCGAGTGCGGCGGCAGAGGTACGCTGCCGACTGCGAGCGCCACGCACAATGCTATGGCTGTGAGCGCCACCAAGGCGCTCAGCAACGGCAGGGGATGTAGACGTTCCCGCATAGTTATTGTGTGGCGACCGCCTGCTTGCGGGACAGTCGTGTGGCGTGATCCCGGTCGAAGAGCGCGAGTTGCACAAATTATTCCGCGACGGTTGGCAGGGCAGGCAGGTTAAAGAAATCCGCTAGCCGTTACAACCATATGGGTTTGCCAGTGTCCTCTTATCTGTGGAACACTGGGCACATGAGCGTAAATGCATCTGGGATCGCAGGAGGACTGATCGATGCGCAGGGATTCCGTGCCAATGTCGGCATCATCCTTGCGGACAGTTCTGGCCGGCTGTTCTGGGCGCGTCGCAAGGGCCAGTCCGGCTGGCAGTTTCCCCAGGGTGGCATACAGGCACACGAGACTCCAGAAATAGCACTATTCCGCGAGCTTGACGAGGAGATTGGTCTGCGCTCTGAGCATGTGCAGATTCTCGGCTGTACCCGTCGCTGGTTGAGGTATCGATTGCCACAGCGTTACCAGCGCCATGAGCAGGCACCGCTTTGCATCGGTCAGAAACAGCTATGGTTCATGCTGCGTTTCACCGGCGATGAAAACACCGTGCGCCTGGATAGCAGTGATACGCCGGAATTCGATAGCTGGCGTTGGGTGGATTACTGGCAGCCACTGGAGGAGGTCATCTTCTTCAAGCGCCGCGTCTATCGGCGGGCACTTTCGGAACTGGCGCCGCTGATATTCCCGGAAGGTGTGTCAGTGCCGGTAGCCTGAAGTTAACCCTGTGCTTCAGTTGCGAGTTTTTTTAAGGCATCGCCGGTCAGGCGGTTGATGTTCCATTCCTGCATGATCTTGGCGCCCAGGCTTTCATAGAAGCGTATGGCCGGCGCATTCCAGTCCAGCACCGCCCACTCGAAGCGCCCGCAGCCGCGCTGCACTGCAAGATTGGCGAGATGTGCGAGCATCTTTCTGCCATACCCACGGCCGCGGAATTCAGGTTTTATAAACAGGTCTTCGAGATATAAACCCGGCTTGCCGGCGAAGGTCGAGAAGTTATGGAAGAACAAAGCGAAACCGATCGACGTATCGCCAAGTTCCGCTATAAGACATTCGGCTGATGGCTGCTTGCCAAACAAGGCTGACCGAATATCCTGTTCGGTCGCCACCACTTCGTGTGCAAGTTTCTCGTACTCCGCCAGTTCGCGAATCAGGTCCAATATAAGCGCGGATTCATGCGGGCGTGCTGGTCGTATATGGAAGGGGCCTGGTTGGGATAGCATTGGCAGATTTCCGATGGCAAGGCATGCAATTCTAGCTGAATATCCCACGCAGCCAAACGCAGTTTATCAGTGGTCAAAAGTTCCATCAGTAAAATTCGTATTCCAGGCGCAGCACCAAAGTCTGGTTGGGCGCCCCCGGATTGGCGCCGAACACCACACCGGCGCTGTATTCCAATTCACTGCCTTTAGAACTGACCAGCTCTCCATAGAGCACCGGGCCGATCTGGTAGGCATTGTCATGCGGGCGCAGGTAAATTTCGGCACCGGGCGCAAACCACCGCCGTATTTGATAGCTCAGGCTGTAAGCGGTACGGAATGCGTAATTATTTTCTGCGCCATCTCCAAGCTGCTTCTCCCAGATGAAATTCAATTTCTGCACAAAATACCCACTGTGCTTCTCGAACAGCGGTCCAAACTCCAGCACGCTGGTTGCTCCTGGCTGGGTGGTGTATTTATAGGATGCCATGAAACCCATGTTGGCCCAGTTTTCACCCGGTGCCGTGAGCTGGAAGAGATTCTCGAACTCCCGGGCGACCAGCGTCTGCGGCCCACCGGGGGAGTGCTGGTAGACACCAAAATAAATCTCGGGTTTCCACCAGGAGGTAAAGGCATGGGCTGCGGAAAACTGGTAGGCATATCCTCCACTTACTGTCGGGTTGCTGTCCTGATAACTGTGACTGAGAAACTCCAATTCACTTTGGCCTTGCACCACATAAGGTGAATACATTACGAAATCATCAGCCTGAGCCTGCGGTGCTGCGAAGCACAGACTTAAGACAAGCGAAGCTCCGGCTACGAGCAAGGCCTTATGACTTTGTAAGTTATCGAAAGCGCGGGTCAATCTCACTATGCCTCTGTCAAATTTGCGATTCTGTTGACAAAAATATTTCTCCAATCAGTGCGGCACAAATACGCGGAATGTACTCAGGGGTCGGGGCTACTGATGTCTGCTTGTGTATGCAAGCTTATACGGGGAGAGTGATTACGATGCTTGTGTTGCATGATCCGCATCAGCAACAAGATGGTGACAAGTGTACCGGTATAAAACACCAGCTCGATCCCTGAGGGCCGGGCGATATAACCCACCAGGATGTGCAGTAACTGGCCCAGGACGCTGTTCTGGCTGAGAATATGGGAGGTATTCCACAGGCTATTTCCCAGTGCCGGCAGCAGACCTGCCTGATTGAGGAATCCCGCCGCCTGTGCGGCTAGTCCGGCGGTGAGCAGCAGGATCAGCCAGCCAGTGACCGTAAAGAAATAACGAATGGGGATGAATAGCAGACTGCGATACAGCAGACCACCCACCAGTATCCCGGCTAGCAGGCCAGCGAATCCGCCAATACGCATACCGAATTCCTGGCCGCCGCTGGCGGCGATGGCCCACAGGAACAGCACCACTTCCGAGCCTTCGCGCATGACCGTTGCGAAGCACACGATCAATAGTGCCGCCAAGGTCTTGGTGCCAGTCTGCACTGCGGTGCCCACGGCCTTGATTTCACCGGCCAACTTGCGACCGTGGCCGCTCATCCAGATGTTGTGCCAGGCGAGCATCACCACGGCTATCAGCAGGATCAAGGCGTTCAGCAGCGTCTGCCCGGTGCCGGAAAATGTTTCCGCGATCGCGCCGGCAAACACTGCGACTACAGCAGCGCCCAGCATGCCCAACAGGATGCCACCCAGGATCCACCATCCACGACCGGCGACCCCGCGACTCGCGCCCAGTACGATGGCGATCACTAGAGCCGCTTCCAGCACTTCGCGAAATACGATGATGGCAGTAGCCAGCATATTTTTAATGACCCTGATTTGACTTGGTCGCAGCCACCACCACCCAACCCTGGGCCGCGTGATTAAAATCGTTGAAGAATTTGTAACGGCCGGGAGAGAGCGGATCGATGTAGACCGTTACCGAGCTATGGCCAGGTACCACCACTTCGCGGGACAGGTCATAGCTTTCGAATTCTGCCGGCAGGCTGTCCTCGTTGTGGACCAGCAGTTTGATCTTGGTGTTGGCTGGCAAGGAGAGCTCCTGCACTGTGAACTGCTGGTTCTGGATCCGCAGTTCAACGGTGGGTGTTTCCGCATGAGCTGCGATTGAAGTGCAAATCAACATCAGGAAGCTTAGGGTGGCTAGTCGTAACAACATGAATTTCCTCGGTAAAATATGCCTGACAATGATGCAGGTTCCCTGTTTTAAATGAGAGTCATTCTCATTTAGAAGCAAGTATAGCGAGGCTTCAGGTATTGTCAATGATAATCATTCGCATTTGAGGAATTTCTGCGGTTGGCGATCACGGCTCCAGTGCCATAAGGCTTTTACAGGACGCAATGCCATCCGAGGCGGATGAGAGAGTTCTATGACTGATGGGTCTATGCACTTATGTTGCTCGACGCTATCCCACCAGCAAGCGATTTAAAAGCGCAACAGTCTCAAGCAACTGAGATCTAACGTTTGTCCATGGGAACTACAGCATCACAGGGAGGATACTGGATTGGGAGTGTTTTGAGGGACACAAAAATCAGAAAATTCGTGGTTTCACAACCACGAGAATCACGATGGAAACCAGCAAGAGACCGGGTGCCTCATTGAGCCAGCGGTAGAACCTCGAACTGTGCCGGTTTTTGTTATTTCTAAAATCCCTCAGCAACGTATGGCAATAAATGTGGTAAAGGATCAGCAATATAACCAGCGCCAACTTCATATGCAGCCACCCGGGCATCGGTAGCCACCAGCCCAACAGCAGCCACACGCCGAAGATGATCGTGCCGATTGCGCCAATAGTCATGATGATGTAAAGCCGCTGCTCCATCACCTCGAAACGCTGCAGACTGATCTCATCGCTGGTTCCTGCGTGATAGACGAACAGTCTCGGCAAATAGAAAAGTCCTGCGAACCAAGTGACCATGAAAATGATATGAAACGCCAGAACCCAGAACATCACTGCATCTCCACTCATCATATGGCCCGGTCACAGCTACCTAACGATAGGTATTATTTTTGATGTACTCTTTTTCTAAAGAGCCCATGAGGCTTACTTTTTAGACCTGTAAGTCAATTATCGTCAAATTGTATCAGCATGCACTAATCTCCATTGCATATCCCGATAGTCTAAAGTGCGGTCAACAGGTACCATAGCGGAAGTTACTAGCAATCCTGGATTCCGATTTAGATGGCCAAAAAACTTGTGGTCAGACATCACCAGCCAATCAAGCTGTGGCTGGGTGCAGGTTTTACGGTTGCAGCCATCATCATTCTAATCCTGCTGGCGTATATATATGGTGAATCGCACGCTGGTTACGATCGGATGGCAGCGTCAAAACTGCAGGATAGCATCGAGGTGCTTAATCAGAAAAATGCACAACTGCAGGAACAGATCGTGGTGCTACAACGGGAGCGCGATGTGGATCAGGCAGCGCATTCTCAGGTACAACAAAACCTCGAAGCACAACAAACTAAACTGATGAGTCTGCAAGAAGAGCTGGCTTTCTACAAAGGTATCGTTTCGCCTGCCACCGGCGAGGAAGGGCTGCGTGTACAGAGTCTCAAGTTTACGAGTGGTGGCGCACCGCGCTTATACCACTATCATATGGTATTGGTGCAAGTGCGCACCAAGGAATTGAAGGTTACTGGCAGCGTCGAGATGAAGATATACGGCGCTGAACAGGGTAAGCCTGTGATACTGGATGCACGCAGCATTGCGCCCAAGAATGGCGCATCGCTCAATTTTTCTTTCCAGTATTTCGAGAATCTGGAAGGCGATGCGATTCTCCCTGACGGGTTCACACCCGGCAGAGTGGAAGTCACAGTAATGGAAAATGGCCATGCATCGGTGCAGCAGAATTTTACCTGGCAAAGTATCATTGGTTAGGAGGTAGGCAAGATGTTCAGCGGAAAAAATCAGCGACCCGCCGTGCGTATAGACACGCTAGTGGGGCGTAATACCGAGATCAGCGGTGATCTGAGTTTTAGCGGCGGTCTGCACGTCGACGGTACTGTACGCGGCAACATCAGTGCCAGCAACGGTCCGGAATCCATGCTCAGCCTGAGCCAGCATGGCGTCATCAAAGGCGAGATCCGCGTACCCCATGTGACCATCAACGGGACTGTGGAAGGCGACGTATATGCAGAACAGCGGCTCGAGCTGGGGGCCGAGGCTCGCGTTACCGGGGACGTGCATTACAACCTTATCGAGATGACCGTGGGTGCCACCGTGGATGGCAAGATGGTGCACAAACCCGTTGGACCGATATTGGCCATCAGCCATCAAAAGTCCGCGCAGGACAGCACTCCCGTCAGTCCACGCAATGCCAGCACGTGATTGGAGTATAATTTTTACACATTGTTTGGAAAGCTGTACATAATTTATGGAAACCCAGTTGCAAAATCCGTCGCTCGTTTTTACTAGCGCTGCCGCACACAAGGTGAAGCAGCTGATCGAGGAAGAGGGCAACAGCGCCTTAAAACTGCGCGTCTTCGTCAGCGGCGGCGGCTGCTCGGGTTTTCAGTATGGGTTCACCTTCGATGAGAGCGTCGAAGAAGGTGATACCCAGGTGCAGAACGAGGGGGTGATACTGCTGGTGGACCCCATGAGCTTCCAATACCTGGCAGGGGCGGAAATCGATTATTCGGAAGGCCTGGAAGGTGCCCAGTTTGTGATCCGTAACCCCAATGCCAGCACCACTTGTGGTTGCGGTTCGTCGTTTAGCGTTTAACCCGTACAGGATCACCAACGATAACGGACGCCCAGTGTCCGTTTTTCATTTATGCATGATAGACGGCACCCAGCACCGCGGGATGTTTCGCGCCTGTGACAACCGGCAAATTGCCGTGGCGGCCTGCCAGAGTCTCCCGCGCCAGCCACGCAAACGCCACAGCCTCCACCCAGTCTGGCGGAATACCCAATACCTCGGTGTTTACGACTGTGCAACCCTGCAGATGCTCGATGAGCCGCTTAT
>JAJYBN010000227.1:1324-2664 GCA_021779005.1 Pseudomonadota bacterium | reverse complement strand
CTGCTGGCAAAAACGGAGAACCTGATCGACCGTCTGCTGGTTTATCCGGAGCGGATGAAGCGCAATCTGGAAAGTACGGGTGGGCTCATCTTCAGCGGCCAGCTACTGCTGGATCTGGCAGAGGCCGGCATGTTGCGCGAGAACGCCTACCGGCTGGTGCAGGCGCATGCGATGCGCGCCTGGAAAGAGGATCTGGTCTTTCGCGACGAGGTGGCGCGCGATCCTGCGATTGCCGCACTGCTTAGTCCTGAAAAACTGGCAGGCACGTTCGACTATACCCGGCAGTTGAACAACGTGGATGCCATCTTTCGCCGCGTGCTGGGCGAGTGATGCCGGCAAAGGAGCCCTCTGCGTGGAAGCCCTAAACCTTACTGTCGCTCTCACGGGCGCCTCCGGCGCCATCTTCTGCCAGGAGCTTCTTCGCGCGCTTGAGGCCGACGCCCGCGTGGCGCGCGTTCACTTTGTTCCGTCGGAAAACTCGCTGCGGGTCATCGCCGAGGAACTGGGCGTCTCCGGGCGCAGCGGCCTGCTTGAGAAGCTGCTCGGAGCTGCTCCGGCAAAAACGGTGCAGCACTCCGACGCGGACATTGGCGCCGCCATCGCCAGCGGTAGCTATCCCTCGAATGGCATGATCGTGCTGCCCTGCTCGATGGGCACGCTGGCCGCTGTCGCCAACGGCCTCGCCGACTCGCTCATCGCGCGCGCCGCGGATGTCGCGCTCAAGGAGCGACGCCCTCTGTTACTCTGCGTGCGTGAGACTCCATTTAACCGCATTCACTTGCGCAATATGGAGTTGGCTGCAGAAGCCGGCGCGATCATTTTTCCGGTGATCCCTGCGTTCTACAACAGGCCTGCCGATTCGACGGAAATGGCGCGGCAGTACGTGTATCGCGTGCTGGCGCATATTGGGTTACCCCAGCCGGGAGCTTATGTGTGGAAGGCGGATGAGTAGCAGGCGGCCGACGAATGCTCGCGCTTGCTGCGCCTTCTAATTTGACACACGGCCTCGCTTCCGTTGATACTGCCCTCAATGCTGAACCAGGAGAAGCGCGGAATTGAGGTCATGGCCATGTGCATGTGTATGGCATGCGGACCCGTCCGTGTGGCTCTTGAGCGGCGAATGCGATAGACGCAACCGATTCTGGAAACCAGCCGCCCGGGTCCTGATAAAGGATTCGGGTTTTGTTTTTGGCGTGGATGCGGTACCCCCTTATCCGCTCCGCCGCCGCAATGATCATGAGACAACCGAAACCGGAGGAATTCACGATGTCTGAAGCCAAGAAGCGCCACCTAGCCACCCTTGCCGTTCATGCCGGCCAGTCGCCTGACCCCACCACGGG
>JAJYBN010000227.1:0-1314 GCA_021779005.1 Pseudomonadota bacterium | reverse complement strand
GGCTCACGTGCGGTTCCCATCTACCAGACCACGTCCTACCTTTTTCAGGATGCGGATCACGCTGGCCGGCTGTTTGCGCTCAAGGAATTCGGCAATATCTACACCCGCATCATGAACCCCACAACCGATGTATTCGAGAAGCGGGTGGCGGCGCTGGAGGGCGGAGTGGCGGCGCTGGCCACGGCCTCAGGCCAGGCGGCGGAGACGCTGGTCATCACCACGTTGGCCGCAGCAGGTGACGAGATCGTCTCCACGACATCACTTTACGGCGGCACGTATAACCTGTTCCATTACACGCTGCCGCGGCTGGGCATCAAGGTGCGGTTTGTGGATGCCGACGATTTCGATGGACTGCGCGCGGCAATCAATGTAAAGACGCGGGCTGTCTACGCCGAGACGCTCGGTAATCCCAAGCTGGACGTGGTGGATATCGAGAAGCTGGCGGCCATCGCCCACGAAAACAGCCTGCCGCTGGTGATCGACAATACCTCGGCCTCCGCGGCCCTGGTGCGGCCCATCGAGTGGGGTGCGGATATCGTGGTGAACTCGGCCACAAAGTTTTTGGGCGGCCACGGCACGACTATCGGTGGCGTAATCGTGGATGCGGGAAAGTTTGACTGGGCGGCTTCGGGACGTTTCAAGGACTTCACCGAACCTGATCCCTCGTATCACGGCCTCTCGTATGTTGATGCGTTTGGCTCACTTGCATTCATCCTGAAGGCACGGGTGCAGGGATTACGCGACACCGGCGCAGCTTTGTCGCCTTTTAATGCCTTTCTCCTGCTGCAGGGCATTGAAACCCTGCATCTGAGGCTGGAGCGCCACTCGCAGAACGCCCTGGCAGTGGCCCGGCATCTGCTGCAGCACCCCGGCGTCGAGTGGGTCAACTACCCCGGCCTTGAGTCCAGTCCCTATCACGACCGAGCTCGCAAGTATCTGCCTACGGGCCAGGGGGCGCTGATCACATTTGGCATTAAAGGCGGGTACGAGGCCGGCAAGAAGCTGATTGATGCGCTTGAGCTGTTTTCGCTGGTGGCCAACATCGGCGACGCCAAGTCGCTGGTCATTCATCCCGCCTCCACCACTCACCAGCAACTTTCGGTGAAGGAGCAGGCCGAAACAGGCGTCACACCCGAGCTTGTGCGGCTCTCAATCGGCATCGAGGATATTCGCGATATCATCGCCGACCTTGACCAGGCCATCGCTGCGGCTAACGGTCATGCACATACGGGCAAGACAGAGGCGGCGGGTCTTGCGGCACAATGAGTGTTATGACCGAAGCCCGAACCGGGACTGAATCCAAGCCGGCTGCGT
>JAJYBN010000226.1 GCA_021779005.1 Pseudomonadota bacterium | reverse complement strand
TCATGAGCCCCAGCGGGATCTCCACGTCGATGCCCTTGAGATTGTTGCCGCGGGCATTACGTATGCGCAGCAGGCGCATGGCGTCCACCGGCTGGCGTGTCTCAGGGATCGCGATACGCCGCCGGCCGGCCAGGTACTGGCCAGTGAGCGAGGCGGAGCTGGCGATGATGTCCTGGGGCGTACCTTGGGCCACCACCCGGCCACCGTGCACGCCGGCGCCGGGACCCATGTCGAGCACATGGTCCGCATGGCGGATGGCTTCCTCGTCATGTTCCACCACGATCACGGTGTTGCCCAGATCGCGCAGATGCATGAGCGTTTCCAGCAGGCGCGCGTTGTCACGCTGGTGCAGTCCGATGGAAGGTTCATCGAGGATGTACATCACACCCACCAGTCCCGAGCCGATCTGGCTCGCGAGCCGGATGCGCTGTGCCTCGCCGCCCGAGAGCGTCTCGGCACTGCGGTCCAGCGCCAGGTAATCCAGGCCGACGTTCACCAGGAACGACAGGCGTGCGTGGATCTCCTTGACGATCTTGACGGCGATCTCGCCACGCCAGCCGGGCAGGGACAGTGTCTCGAAGAACCTGAGCGCTTCGCCCACCGAACGGCCGGTGATGGCCGGCAGGTTTTCGCCGCCCACGAATACGAAGCGCGCTTCACGCCGCAGGCGCGTGCCGCCGCACTCGGGGCAGGGGCGACTGCTGAGATATTTCGCCAACTCCTCGCGCACCATCGGTGACTCGGTCTCGTGATAGCGGCGCTGCATGTTGGGGATCACACCCTCGAACGGATGGCGGCGGGTCACAGAACCGCCGCGCTCGTTCACGTAACGGAATGCGACGACTTCGGTGCCGCTGCCATGCAGGATGACGCTACGGATTTTCTCCGGCAATTCGTCGAACGGCATCTCCACATCGAACTTGTAGTGCCGCGCCAGGCTCTGCAGCAGTTGGAAATACCAGGCATTGCGCCGGTCCCAGCCGCGCACCGCGCCGCCAGCCAGTGACAGATGCGGATGGGCGGCGATGCGGGATGCGTCGAAGAACTGTTTGACACCCAGGCCGTCGCAGCTGGGGCAAGCACCCACCGGGTTGTTGAAGGAGAACAGCCGCGGTTCCAGTTCCGCAAGGCTGTAGCCGCACAGCGGGCAGGCGAACTTGGCCGAGAACACCAGTTCCTTGCGCTTCGGCTCATCCATGTACGCTACCCGTGCGCTGCCGTCGGCGAGTCGCAGGGCGGTTTCGAAGGATTCCGCCAGGCGCTGGCCCACGTCCGGCCGCACCTTGAAGCGGTCCACCACCACTTCAATGCTGTGCTTGCGACGCAGGTCCAGCTTGGGCGCCTGCTCCAGTTCCACGACCTGGCCGTCGATGCGGGCACGTACGAATCCCTGGGCGCGCAGTTCTGCGATCAGCTCCAGATGCTCGCCCTTGCGTTCCTGCACCACCGGCGCCAGCAGCAGCAGCTTGCTGTCCACGGGCAAGTCCAGCACCTGATCCACCATCTGGCTCACGGTCTGGGCGGTGAGATCGATGCCATGGTCCGGGCAGCGCGGGATGCCGGCGCGCGCGTACAAGAGGCGCAGGTAGTCGTAGATTTCGGTGACTGTGCCCACGGTGGAACGCGGGTTGTGGGAGGTGGATTTCTGCTCGATGGAGATGGCCGGCGACAGGCCTTCGATATGGTCCACGTCCGGTTTCTCCATCATGGAGAGGAACTGGCGCGCATACGCGGACAGGGATTCCACGTAACGGCGCTGGCCCTCAGCGTAGATGGTGTCGAAGGCCAACGACGATTTGCCGGACCCGGACAGGCCGGTGATCACGATCAGCTGGTCACGCGGCAGGTCCACGTCGATATTGGCGAGGTTATGGGTGCGCGCCCCGCGGATGCTGATGGTGTCCATTGAAACCTTAGAAAAAATCGCGAACCGCTAACTATACGCCTTCATACAAGTCCGGCGCAAAACGCCAGCTAATCCAGTCTCGCTGATCAAGTAAGCGCGCTTCCCGTGATAAAATCCGCGCCGATTCATTCTTTGCGGTACAGGTCTGGTCCGGAATCGCATTTCCAAACGTCCACAGTGAATCCAGAAAACCAATGAAAACCGATTCCATGACCGGTAGCGAACGCCGTGCCTCCATCGCGCTAGCGGGGATCTTTTCGCTGCGCATGTTGGGTTTATTCATGATCTACCCGGTGTTCGCACTGTGGGCGCGACGCCTGCCGGATGCCACCGAGTTCAGCATCGGGCTCGCACTGGGTGTGTATGGACTGACCCAGGCGTTGTTCCAGATCCCACTGGGATTTTTGTCTGACCGCCTGGGGCGCAAACGTGTTATCGCCTCTGGACTTCTGGTGTTTGCCTTCGGCAGCGTAGTAGCAGCGCTCTCCCACTCGATCGACGGCATCATCCTCGGCCGTCTATTACAGGGTGCAGGCGCGGTGGGCTCCGCGACCCTGGCCTTGGCGGCCGACCTCACCCGCGAGCACAACCGCACCAAGGCCATGGCCATCATTGGCATGACCATCGGTGTGTCCTTCAGCCTGGCACTGGTGGCCGGTCCAGTGTTGAACCGATGGATCGGCGTGCCGGGTATCTTCTGGCTGACGGCGGTGTTGGCGTTACTGGGTATCGGCGTGCTTTATGGACTAGTACCGCAGCCGGCGGTGAGTAGCGTGCATGCAGATGCAGAGCCGGTTGCGTC
>JAJYBN010000225.1 GCA_021779005.1 Pseudomonadota bacterium | reverse complement strand
AGGTCTATATGCACCCACGGCAGCGTCGCTGGCACGAAACGAGACAGAAAGCGTGCCGCCAGGATGTGGTCGGCTTCGCCTTCGATAATGCATTGTTTAACGTCGGCAACCTCGCTCTGCAGGGCCTCATCGTAGTCCGCATCCACTGGAAACGGCCATACGCGTTCGCCACTGGTTTGGCCCGCGGCCCTGACCGGCGCCTGCAATGCGACCTGGTTGCAGAAAGCGCCGCTGTAACGCGTGCCGAGTGCGGTGACGCAACTGCCGGTGAGGGTGGCGTAATCCAGCAACAATACCGGTTCGGATTTGCTGGCGAGCGCCAGGGTATCCGCCAGCACCATACGGCCTTCCGCATCAGTGTGCACGATCTCGATGGTCACGCCATTGGAAGCGCTGATCACATCGTTTTGCGTATACGCCTTTGGACCGATCTGGTTACGCGCCATGGCCAGCCAGCAATCCACACGGAACGGCACTCTCAGCCGAGAGAGTGCCAGCAACGTACCCAGGGCTACCGCAGAACCCTGCATGTCGCCGTGCATGCCGAACATGGACTTGGCGGTTTTAAGATTCACGCCACCGGTGTCGTAGCAGATACCTTTGCCTACGAGTGCCACAGCTTTTGGAACTTGTTTTTTCGCAGGCACATAACTTAGATGGGCGATACCCGCATCGCGGCTGTCACTGCCCTGGGCCACTGCCAGAAAAGCGCCGGCTTTGTACTTGCTGAGCCGCCTTTCGCCGAGGAACCTGAATTTCCAGCCTTCGCGTTTCGCGAGTGTCGTTGCATACGCACGGTAGTCCGCGGGCGTGAGCTTGTTGGCGGGCAGCAGCGTCAGCCAGCGGGCCAGTGCGTTGCCCTCGGCGGCCGCAAGGGTGCGCGAGAAATCCATTTTTTTCGCAATACCCAGCAAAGTTAGGGAAGCAGGCAATGTTTTAGCATGCATGGAGGACTTGAACGCTGGGGGCTTGAACGCGGCCGCGGCCATAGCCGCCACCAACGCCTCGGTAGCAGATTCCTGTTGAGCGGGATCCAGGCCTGGAGTGAGCACACCGATATGGTGTGGTTCGGATTCCAGCGCCTTCTCCAGGATTTTGCGTGCCAGTGTCAACTGCTCGAATGCAGAGGCCCTGTGTTTGACGAATGCCACGACGGCGGCAGTCGCGCGTGCGTTCGGCAGATCGACCCGGCGCGGTGCGGGTAATTCCTTGCCGGCAGTGTGCTGCTTTTTCAGCCG
The DNA here is from genome assembly GCA_021779005.1 of Pseudomonadota bacterium. Taxonomy (GTDB): domain Bacteria; phylum Pseudomonadota; class Gammaproteobacteria; order Natronospirales; family REEB76; genus REEB76. The sequence continues at coordinate 1,472 of JAJYBN010000225.1, read as the reverse complement.
GTCTGCATAGGGAAAATCAGGCCAGTGCTTTTGGAGAGCGCTTTCCGGCAGCAGTATAATAAGCGCATCCAGGGCATCCACCCGGCCGAGGGTGGCCGCTGTGAGTTCCTGATTCAGCTCGAATTTTGGCGCCGGCGGTGTACGCACCTGTCACTCCTGATTCTGCCGGTGCCGATGATATAGGGCTTCCTGCTCCGCTGAAAGGCGCGGCGGCATGGGAATCAGAAAAGACCGATGCGAGCCTGCCCGTGCCCTGGTCTTTGAATATGCAGGCGCTTTCCCGTAATGGTATCCAGCATTGAGGACGATTTTTCCATGGCCAATGATGTCGAAAATCTGCAGGACGGGGATCCGCAAGAGACCCGCGAGTGGCTCGAGGCATTGGCCTCGGTGCTGGACCGGGAAGGCACCGGGCGCGCGCATTTCCTGATCGAGCAGCTTATCGACCAGGCCCGGCGCTCCGGCGCCTACCTGCCGTACAGCCCCAACACGGCTTTCGTCAACACCATCCCGGTGAACCAAGAACCGCGGTATCCGGGCGATCGTGCCATCGAGAAACGCATCGAGGCGTACATCCGTTGGAATGCAATGGCCATGGTGGTGCACGCCAACAAGGAGAACTCCGGCATCGGCGGTCACATCGCCACCTATGCCTCCGCTGGTACCTTATATGAAGTCGGCTTCAATCATTTCTGGCGCGCACCCTCCAAGGACCACGGCGGCGATCTGGTCTACATCCAGGGACATTCCTCACCCGGCATCTACGCGCGCTCCTTCCTCGAAGGCCGCTTTAGCAACGAACAGCTGCTCAATTTCCGCCGTGAAGTGGAGCGCGACGGGCTGTCATCCTATCCGCATCCGTGGCTGATGCATGACTACTGGCAGTTCCCGACCGTCTCCATGGGGCTCGGCCCGCTGCAGGCCATCTACCAGGCGCGCTTCATGCGCTATCTGGAACACCGCGGATTCCTGCCGGAGAGTGACCGCAAGGTGTGGGCGATGCTGGGCGATGGCGAGATGGACGAGCCGGAATCCATGGGTGCTCTCTCGCTGGCGTCGCGCGAGAAACTCGACAACCTGATATTCGTGGTCAACTGCAACTTGCAGCGGCTGGATGGACCGGTGCGCGGCAACGGCAAGATCATCCAGGAGCTGGAAGCGGTGTTCCGCGGCAGCGGCTGGAACGTCATCAAGGTGATATGGGGCGGGCGCTGGGATCCGCTGTTCATGCGCGATAAGCTTGGCCTGCTGCCCAAGCTGATGATGGAATGCGTGGATGGCGAGTACCAGAACTTCAAGTCCAAGGACGGAAAGTTCGTGCGCGAGAAATTCTTCGGCAAATATCCGGAGCTGCTGGAGCTGGTCGCCAACATGAGCGACGAAGAAGTCTGGAACCTCAACCGTGGTGGCCATGATGCGCGCAAGGTGTACGCCGCCTACAAGGCAGCCGTGGACAACAGGGGACAGCCGAC
>JAJYBN010000224.1 GCA_021779005.1 Pseudomonadota bacterium | reverse complement strand
GGTGCTCTCAAACCGGGACAGACCGTAGTGGAAGCCACCTCGGGGAATACTGGCATCGCACTCGCGATGGTCTGTGCGGCCCGCGGCTACCCGTTCGTGGCGGTGATGTCGGAGACATTTTCGGTGGAACGGCGCAAGCTCATGCGCGCTTTTGGTGCCAAAGTCATCCTCACACCGGCCGCCGATCGCGCCACCGGCATGGTGCGCAAGACCGAGGAACTGGCCAAGAAGCACGGCTGGTTCCTGGCTCGGCAGTTCGAGAACCCGGCCAATCCAGCCTGGCATCGCAGCACCACCGGTCCCGAAATCCTCCTGGATTTTGCCGGCCAACGGCTGGATTATTTCGTCACGGGCTGGGGAACCGGCGGCACGCTCACCGGCGCCGGTGAGATGCTCAAGCTCGCACGCCCCAGTGTCAAAATCATCGCCGCGGAGCCTGCAGGCGCTTCGCTGCTGGCGGGCGCTGCCTGGCAGCCGCACAAGATCCAGGGATGGACGCCGGATTTCGTGCCGTCGGTGCTGAACCGCAAGGTAATCGACGACATAATTACCGTGGACGACACGCTGGCACGCGATACTTCGCAGCGACTGGCTCGCGAAGAAGGCATCCTGGTGGGAATATCCGCGGGCGGCACCCTGGCAGCAGCCCTCAAGGTGGCGGAGCGCGCGCCTCAAGGCTCAACGCTACTGGCGATGCTTCCAGATACTGCTGAACGCTATCTGTCCACCTTCTTGTTCGAAAACATCGTCGAAGGATCCGACGACGAATGGCTTGCTAAGCAACCGCCCAGCCGGTGAAGGTCTGATCAACCGGCTCTATGTGTGGGAATGCGCCAGGCCATACCTCTACTGGTCTTTGATCTCCAGGATAGTGCCGGCATGCGGATCACACACAAATATCCTGCCGTTTCCGTCATCCGTGACGCAATGGGAGCCCTTGGCCGTGCGGTACTCTGCTAGCAGCTGCAAGGACCCGGATGTCGAAACTTTGAATATGCTCATGGTGGCACTACGTGCGCCGGGTACATAGAGATGTCGCAGACGTGGGTTGTAGCTGATGATGTCAATGCCCGCACCTGACGGCGCGTTCGCCAGCACCCGGCCATTTTTGTTCACATCGAGCACCGCCACCTTGCCCTCGGTGCAGCCCACGAACAGGAAATTATTGGCCGCGTCCAGCGCCAGACCGCGTGGGCCCTTGCAGCTATTGTTCCACTCGGTGATGACCCTGTGTGTCTTCAGGTCAATAACCACGGTCTTGTCTTCCCATAAATTGGCATAACCCCGATCCAGTTGCACATCGAACACCAAGGTCTCGGGACCGCCTTTAACCGGGATTGTGGTTTCGGGAGTCACGATGGGTTTTGCGCCGGCAGCCACCTTGAACACCTGGATCTGCTGGGCACGTGGTTCGGTTACCCATAATTCATGCGCGGAGGGAAGATAGCGCACGTAGTCTGGTTCGCTCGCCAGTTTGACGCGGGTGAGCAGGTTTCCGTTATGGGCATCGAGCACTGCTACCTCGGTCTGGCCGTGATCGCTGGCGAAAATGTAACCGTCGCCATAGGCGGCCGACGAGGTACCTTGCTCACGACCGTGCATGCCGACCGCCGGCGTCGCGACACGGTAAGCAGCGAAGGGTTTGCCGTTGGTGGGATTCAGCAGCACCAGGCTTCCGGTTTGTCCAGCAGGTATTGAAACTTTATTCAATGATGGAAAATAACCGATATCGTCGAAATCAATGCCGTGTCCGCCGCCAGCAATGCGGATCACCGCTTGTGGGTTCAGTAACCGCGGCGCAGCCATTGCGGACGCACCGGCCGCGATTGCCAATCCGAATATGCAAGTCAGATTACTTGCCATAACACGGACATTTCTATGCATTGCCATAGCCCCGGTTAATAGTTGAAAGGCTTTCCAGACGGCGCAATAGTTCGTAATACCATCAAAAAACCCACCATGCTTCGAATGCCAGCCCAGCAAGTACACCCGACTGTAAATCTCATGGCCCGATCCTCCAACAACAACTCGACCAACTCTATCGTTAAGGGCGCTTGCGTGCCAACGTCAGTCCATCACCGATGGGCACCAGGCTCAGTTCGATGCGATTGTCCGCCTGCAGGGTCTTGTTAAACTTGCGGATGGCCACCGTGTCCACGCTCTTGTCTTTCTTGTCGATCACACCGCCGCTCCACAACACGTTATCCACCGCTATAAGGCCTCCGGGTCGCAGTAGCCTGATAAGCCGTTCATAGTAATTCTGATAATTATGCTTGTCGGCATCGATGAAGGCAAAGTCATAGCGCCCGGCCTCGCCGTGTTTCAACATGGCGTCCAGGGTTTCCAGCGCCGGTCCCAGGCGCAGTTCAATTTTACGTTCGACACCGGCCTCCTGCCAGTAACGCTTCGCCACAGCGGTGAATTCCTCGCTCACATCGCAGGTGATGATGCGGCCATCATCCGGCAAGGCCAGCGCCACGGACAGGCTACTGTAACCGGTGAACACTCCCACCTCGATGCAGCGGCTGGCGCCCATCAAGCGCACCAGCAGGCGCATGAACTGCCCCTGTTCAGGGGATATCTGCATACCGTGCTTGGGATGCTTGGCGGTTTCCTCACGCAGACGTTTCAGGATCGGTGGTTCCCGTAGTGAATTTTTCAGCAGATAGTCATACAGCTGATCGCTCATGGAGATGGTACGATTGGACATTGTCTGCACCACTA
>JAJYBN010000223.1 GCA_021779005.1 Pseudomonadota bacterium | reverse complement strand
TAAGGGAGCGAACTCACTGCTTGCAACTCATGGCGATGCAAACCGCATGGTTACTGAAAATGCATGCGGGGGCCTAGGCCCCCGCGCGCAGACTGATCAGTGGACAGGCGATCTATTCCTCGGCCACCACCACCACGGTGATCTCGACGTTCACATCGGTGTGCAGATGGATCTCCACCTTGTGTTCGCCGGCCACCCGGATCGGGCCCTGGGACATGCGTACTTCCTTGCGCTCCACCTTGGTGCCGCCCTGGGTCAGGGCCTCCGCGATATCGACGGTACCCACTGAACCGAACAACTTGCCCTCGTTACCAGCCTTGGCAGTGATGGTGATGGTCTTGCCATCGAGCTCGCGCTTGCGTCCAGTGGCTGAAGTGAAAGCGTCGGCCGCCTGTTTCTCCAGCTCCGTGCGGCGTTTCTCGAATTCGGCGATGTTGGCCGCAGTGGCGGCCTTGGCCTTGCCCTGTGGGATCAGGAAATTTCGACCGTACCCCGGACGCACCTTGACCTTGTCACCAAGGTTGCCAAGGTTCTCGACTTTCTGCAGCAGGATGACTTCCATCGGTATGCCTCCGCCTCAATGCTGGTCGGTGTAGGGCAGCAGCGCCAGGAAACGCGCGCGCTTGACGGCCAGTGATAACTGACGCTGGTAGAAAGCGCGTGTGCCGGTGATGCGGCTGGGCACGATTTTGCCAGTCTCGGTGACGTAGGCTTTGAGGGTGGCGATATCCTTGTAATCGATCTCATCCACGCCCTCGGCTGTGAACCGGCAGAACTTACGCTTGCGGAAAAAACGTGACATGTGACTATCCTCGTATTCGGTTCAGGTCATGGCGCAGGTTCAGCGCGGGTCTCATCTTCGCTCTCGTCATCGCGGTCGTCCATATCGAAGCGCTCGATGCGCTCTTCCTTCTCTTCCTTCGGCTTGATGAGCGGCGACGGCTCGGTGACGGCGGCTTCGCGGCGCACCACCAGGTGGCGCAACACGGCGTCATTGAAACGGTACATGCCCACCAACTCGTTGAGCGTGGCCTGGCCGCACTCGATGTTCATCAGAACATAGTGGGCCTTGTGGACCTTGGCGATGGGATAGGCAAGCTGGCGGCGGCCCCAGTCTTCGACGCGGTGAATCTTGCCGCCTTCCGACTCGATCATCGAGCGGTAACGCTCGATCATCGCGGGCACCTGTTCGCTCTGGTCAGGGTGGACCAGAAACACGATTTCGTAGTGTCTCACTCGTACTCCTCACGGACTATCCGGCTCCCCGACGGGCGGTGGAGCAAGGTTCCCGGCGCTGGGTCGGGAGGGCGCGCACTATACCGAAACCCGCTGCGGCTTGCAATTCAGTGGCTTACGAATGTCTCACTTCCAGAGCATAATTTTCGGAGATCTAGCGACGGATCATTTCTGATTACTTCGCTGGCGCCGGGCTTCGAACAGGGCCACGCCGGCGGCCACGGACACATTCAGGCTTTCGACAGCACCTGACATGGGGAGGCGCGCCAGAAAATCGCACTCCGATTTGCTCAGACGTCTGAGCCCTGAACCCTCGGCACCCAACACCAGCGCCAGCGGTCCCTTGAGATCCAGCTCGTACAGCACGTCATGGGCCTCCCCTGCCAGCCCCACCAGCCAGATATTCTGCTGCTTGAGCCAGCGCAGGGTGCGTGCCAGATTGGTGACCTGGAAAAATGGCGTCATCTCGGCGGCACCGGCTGCCGCCTTGCGCACCACCGGCGTCAGTTCCGCGGCCCGGTCCCTGGGCACGATCACCGCATGTACGCCGGCGGCGTTGGCGCTGCGCAGGCAGGCGCCGAGATTATGCGGATCCTGCACACCGTCCAGCACCAATAGAAATGCCGGCGATGACAATGCTGTGATACAGGCCTCGAGATCGTGTTCATCACCGGCCTGGGCCGCACTGGCCTCCGCCACCACGCCCTGGTGGCGGCCATCCGCGGTGAGTTTATCCAGCTTGTCGCGCGTCACCTGCTGCACTGGGATGCCAAGCTCCGCGGCCTTGTCCAGCAATTCTTCCAGACGTGCATCGTGGCGGCTGTCCTGCGCCCACAGTTGCCGTACTGGCCGACCCTGTGCGAGCAGTGCCATGACCGGGTGCAATCCATACACGAGATTATCGCTGGCCATGTTCAGCGTTTCTTCCGGCGATTTTTCTTCGGACGGCGTGCGGTCGGTGTGTGCCTGCGCTCATCTTGTCTGGAGACCACGGGTTCAAAATCGATCTTGTGTTGTTCGAGATTGACATTGCTCACGCGCACACGGATAGGATCCGTCAGACGGTAGACACGGCCGGAGCGTTCGCCGACCATCCGATGGCCAGCTGCATCAAACGTGTAATAGTCGCTGGGCAGCGAAGTGACGTGGATCAGGCCCTCCACATACAGCTCCTTCAGCTGCACGAACAAACCGAATGCCAGAACGCTGGTAATGAACCCCTCGAACTCCTCGCCTACCTTGTCCTGCATGTACTCGGCCTTGAGCCAGTCGGTGGCATCGCGCGTAGCTTCATCGGCGCGCCGCTCGGTCATGGAACAATGGGCCCCCAGGTTCACCATCTGCGATGTGGAGTAATAGAAGTTCTTTGCGGTGCCCCCGCGCAGTACATGGCGAATGGCACGATGCACCAGCAGGTCCGGATAACGCCGGATCGGTGAGGTGAAATGCGCGTAATGGCTCAAGGTCAGGCCGAAGTGACCGATGTTGTCAGGGC
>JAJYBN010000222.1 GCA_021779005.1 Pseudomonadota bacterium | reverse complement strand
CGAGCTTCTGTCCGCGCAGTGCAGCGTCTTCACGCTGGCCCATGAGCACGGCAAAGGCGCGATTGGCCTGCAACACGGTGCCAGCGCCGTCCAGGGTGACAACACCGCTGGGGATGGTTTCGACGATGGTCTCCAACTCGCGGCGGCGCTCCTCAATGGCAAGGTTGGCTGCGGTCAGTTGCGCGGACGAGCTTTCAGCCAACTGCCGGCTGGCATCCAGATCGGCCGCCATATGGTTGAAGGAGCGAACCAGCTCGGCCATTTCGCCGGTGGTCACCAGCGCCACGCGGTGGTCGTATTTGCCGGCAGCGATCTTGTCCATGGCATCGGCCAGCGCCTCCACCGGACGCGTGATTTGCTTGGATAGAAACAGCGCCAGCCACACGCTGGAGAAGAAAACCACCACCGTAATCAACAGCAGCATCAGGAAGAAAGTGGAACGAATGCTTCTGCGCGAACGGAACAGAATCCAGTAAGCGGCGGCGCCTGAGCGGATGCGCGCAGTGGTCTGGCTGAGCCCCTGCGGCATGGGCAGCGCTGCCAATACGATGCGGCCAGAGGCTGTCGCCGACATACCCAGTGCATACTCCTGGTCTCCGATTTGGATCACCGGCTCGTCGTTGCGCTGCGCTGAGGTAAGCAGGCCTTTGGAAAGCGGACCGCGTAGCGGAATGGCGGTTCCGGTCACATCTTCGTCGGTCTTATCGGGCAGCCATGGGACCAGGCTGGCCGGGCTGGACTCCGGCGGCGCCTGAAAGCTGGCCAAGATCTTCTGGTCTTTGTCGTAGACCACTGCAAAGCCGCCATCCAACGTGATGCGGTGCGAGCCAAGTACACCTTCTAGCGCCTGCAGGTCGTGGTCGGGAGCTCCGGTGGCCGCAATGGACTCTGCCTCGCCACGCGCATTGCTGGCGACATACTGCGCCAGTTCCAACACCACGCGGGTCGAGTCTTCGCGCAGCTCCGATGTGTTGGGTGAGAACCAGCGGTCAATGGACCGGTTCATCAACTGGAAGCTGAACAGGAACATGAAGACCGCGGGAGTGAGTGCGATCAACACTGCACCCAGCACCATCCGCGTGCGCAGGCGCGCGCCCAGAGCGCTGCTGCTTCCCTGGTCGGCATACAGCTTGAGGATGTTCCTGAGCAGCAGCATCAGGAGCATCATGAGCAGCAGAAATACCACCACCGTAAGGGCGGTAAAGGCCAGCGTTTCGCCGGCGGTATCCGGATTTAGAAAGCTGACGTTGGAAGTATTGAAAGCCTGCAAACCACCCAGCACGGCAAAAAACAGCAATACGCCCGCCCCAAGCAGGACCACCAACCGCCGCCGCGAAATGCCTCCGGTAGGCATGGGGCGATTATAGAGTGGTTTGTGCAGTGCGGGCAGTTTTCATCGGTCAGGAGACTGGAGCCGAAACACCACTGCAATGGCAAGATCCCTCATGACTGCTACTTTCATCCGCTTCAAGGGTTGGATACTGCAAGAGTCCGCGAAATGGTGTAAGAGTGCGTTGACCTGCGAAAGCCCTGTCAACCGTGGTCATCTGCATCCTCATGTGCCAGTTCACTGTCAAACAATCTAGAGGAAACAATGAGGAAGGTCCTTTTAGCTATTCTTCTGCTGTCGCCTGTGTTGGCCGGGGCGGAGAAGACCGCATTGAACCCGTCAGACTATGCCATTGTCGTTCATGTCCAGTCCTCGCACCGGTCGACATATGCAACGCAGGTACGTGTGTCTGGGTTCAAAAATTGGCCGTCGTCATCGACGGAAAGAAGTATGAGATTCGAGATCCCGCCGCCCGTGTAGACCTGCTGCGGACCGGCGACTACAAGGCGAAGATGCTCAAAGAAGAAACCACGCGACCCTACGAATACCAGCTGACCTATGAATTTATGTTTGTGGATGGGAAGACGCGCCGGTATGAAGTTGTGGGCGAAATGGAATAGAAAGACGAGGCCGGTCTTCCCATCCTTGCGCTTTTTCAGTGTGCAAGGGTGGGAAGCCACAAAGGCCGTTGTCGATGCTGAAAACTGGGCACTGATTGCTGACAACTGCTGTTAAGAAATCATGCTGGAGGCCGCAGTCCACGGGCGATGCTGGCTCTCGGCCACTCCGCGATAGGTTAGCGTGCCGAGCCATGTGTTCAGGCCTTCGGCCAGCGCGGCATCCTGCTTCAGGGCCTCGCGCGCGCCCAGGTTGGCCAGCCGCAGCAGATAAGGAAATGTCGAGTTGGTCAGCGCCAGCGTTGACGTGTGCGGCACCGCACCCGGCATGTTGGTGACGCAATAGTGCACCACGCCATCTACCACATAGCTGGGGTTGGAGTGCGAGGTGGGCCGCGCTGTTTCCACGCAGCCGCCCTGGTCGATGGCCACATCCACGATCACCGCGCCCTTCTTCATCTGTGCGACCATGGCGCGGGTGACGATTTTGGGAGCCGTGGCGCCCGGAATCAACACGCCGCCGATGACGAGGTCAGCCTCGCGCGTAGCCTGGCTGATGTTGTAGCTGTTCGAGGCCAGCGTGTGGAGTCGCCCATTGAAGATGTCGTCCAGTTCGCGCAGGCGGTTCATGTTCACGTCAACCAGGGTGGTTTTGGCGCCAAAGCCCAGCGCGATGCGGGCTGCGTTGGTGCCCACGATGCCACCACCGATGATGGTGACATGCGCAGGCGGTACGCCGGGCACGCCACCCAGCAGAATGCCGCGTCCGCCGCGTTCCTTTTCAAGATAGGTTG
>JAJYBN010000014.1 GCA_021779005.1 Pseudomonadota bacterium | reverse complement strand
GGTGCCGGACTGGCGCAGCAGCTGGTCCACGAGCGTGGTCTTGCCATGGTCGACATGGGCGATGATGGCGATATTGCGGAGTTTTTCGATCACTGGAAGGAAACCGGCGGAAACAGCCGGGCATTATACGTCAAACTGACAGGCTTCCTGCGCGCAGGGTGATGTTTTACTTGGGTTTTATGCCAGTGTTTTGCATTGGACAGGCCCAAACAACAGGCGTAAGCTTTTGCCCCCGTTCGGGACCTGTCACAACCCTGCCGACGTTGTTTGGGGTATCCACCCGGCTCGCCGCATCGAGTGACCATGTAACGAACAATAAGGCGGCTGCCGCCTGGATGTGTCGCCCCCACCGCTCTTTCGGATGGATGGGGATGTCGCAAACAGGTGTACAAGCCGTCAGGCAGTATCACGGCCACCGGACTCAACTCCGTCGACCGTGGTTTTCATCAGTTACAGCAGAGTGAATAACGAGTATGACGTCAATCTATGTAGGTAATTTGCCCTTTACCGCTTCCGAAGAGGAAGTGCGTGCAAAGTTCGAGTCGTTCGGCACCGTACATTCGGTGAAACTGATCGCTGACCGCGAGACTGGCCGCCCACGCGGCTTCGCTTTCGTGGAGATGGATCAGGGTGCGGCTCAAAAAGCCATCCAGGAGCTTAACGGCAAGGATATGGGCGGTCGTCCGCTGCGCGTGAACGAAGCGCAGGAACGGCAGCCACGCCAAGGCGGCGCTGGTGGCGGCCGCGGCGGTCGCTGGTAATTTCCCAGCTTCTGTAACCCACACGCCCCTGTCCTTAATCGGCCAGGGGCGTGTGATTTTTTCCTGCCTTAATTGCCTGCTGAATACGATGGCAGGCACACATCGCTGTCGTCCACATTTCACCAGCACAAAATCTCGATTAAGATACCCTTCAGTCATGCATGTCAGGCTTGACGGTTTCTTTATGGCCTTATGACACGTACATGGACGTTTTTAGATGTGAACCGCGACAAACCAGTCGCCAACCCACAATCACCCAGGTGCAATTATGAGCAACTCCGCACTCGCCTGTCTCGGCAATATCTTCGTCGAACCCAAAAAGGCTTTACAGGATATCCGCCCGCACATTGCATGGTGGCTGTATCCAATCATCATCACCATCATCGTTATCGTTGCCTACAACGTCTGGTATTTTTCCACGGTCGACATCGGTTGGCTGGCCAACCAAATGATCGCCGCCATGGGGGATAAATACAGCGGCGAGCAACTGGATCAGATTCGCCAGACCTTCAGCCGCAAGTATTTCCTCATCTTCGGGATCATCGGCGGAACCCTGGGTATCGTCGTCATCTCGCTGCTGCAAGCGCTGTATTTCTTCATGGTCAGCAAGATCGGCGGCTATGAAGAGCAGTCCTATGGCCGATGGTTCAACTTTGCCGCCTGGACCACTTTTCCCAACGTACTGGCCTACATCGCGGCCGCCATCGCCTATTTTTTCGCCAGTTCCCAGACCAGCTTCTATGCGGTGGATATCACGTCGCTGAATACCCTGCTGTTTCACCTGCCCATGAGCCACCCACTGATGGGCGTAGCGTCCAGCGTGCATCTGACCACGTTCTGGGTATTGGGCCTGATGTGTGTGGGGTTTGCCCAATGGACCAAGCAGAGCCTGGCTAAATCGGTGGTCATCGTCCTGGCCCCGTGGGTCATCATCTACGCCTTGATCCTAATCGTGAAACTCGCCTAGCGGACGGGAACCTCACCTATTCGGGATTGTCCATGTGGCCGGGTTCTAAGGCTTGCAACTCAAATACTCGGTGTTATACTAGGATACAACACTGCAACATAGGGAGACTGCCATGCGGCAGAAACGCAAGCTGTGGATCGCCCTGGCCATCGTCGCCGGAGTCATCCTTCTGGTCATAATCAGCCGTTTTGCCGGCAGCGGGGATACCCAGAAAGTCAACGTAGCCAAGGTCGAAGCCCGTACCATCAAGAGCTCCATCCTAGCTTCGGGGCAGCTCATCTACATCAATCCGGTGGAACTGAAACCGGAGGTCATCGGCAAGATCAGCGAGATCCCGGTAGTGGAAGGCCAGATGGTCAAGGCCGGCCAAGTGGTGCTGCGCCTCGATCCGCAACTGTATGTGGCAGCGGTGGACCAGGCCCAGGCCGGTGTGCAGCAGGCGCAGATTGCCATCCAGAGCCAGAAACTCTCCATCTCCAACCTGCAATTGCAGTATGACCGCCAGCAGGCGCTCTTCAAGCAGCACCTGGTGGATGCCAATACCTTCGACCAGTTGGGCAGCCAGCTGGAGATCGCCAAGGAGCAACTCAATTCTCTGAAACAGGCGCTGGCCATTTCTCAGGCGCAGCTCAGCTCGGCGCAGCAGAATCTCTCCAAAACCGTGATCCGCTCGCCTATCAATGGGATGGTCACCAGCCTGCCGGTCAAGGTGGGAGAAACCGTGATCACCGGCACCAACATCCCCGGCTCGACACTCATGGAGATTGCCGATCCCAGCGAGGTACAGGCTGACGTACAGGTGGATGAGGCTGACATCGCCAACCTGAAACTCAACCAGGATGCCAATATCAACGCCGTGTCCTACCCCAATGACACCTTTCACGGCAAGGTGCAGTTCATCGCAGCTTCCGTGACCGATAACAGCACTGCCTGTTCGATCCCGACTGCCCAGCAAGGTGTAACGTTTGAAGTGAAGATCGGCCTCACGGACGAGAAACTGCCGCGCGTGCGCCCCGGCATGAGTTGCCGCGCGGAAATCTTTACCCAGAGCACTCCCAACGCCATCGCAGTGCCCCTGCAAGCGGTGCTCTATGAGAACAATCCCAATTCCAAAAGCCTCGAGCCCACTTCCGGTGCCTACGTGTATGTGATGCGCGATGGCAAGGCGCGCAAGGTCGATGTGACGACCGGCGTTTCCAGCGATACCTATCAGGAGATCCTCTCAGGACTCAAGGCGGGCGAAACTGTGATTACCGGTCCCTATACGACCCTGCACGCCCTGAGCGATGGTGGTTCGGTCTCGGTGCTGCCGGAGGAGCACGACAAACAGGCCAAGAGCAGCACATGAGCCGCGAATCCTTACTGGAGCTGCAGCACGTCAGCAAGAGGTACGTGATGGGTGAGGCGACCCTGGATGCACTCAAGGATGTAAATCTCACCATCTACCGCAACGAATATGTGGCCTTCATCGGCCCTTCCGGTTCGGGTAAAACAACGCTCATGAACATCGTCGGCTGTCTCGACAAGCCCAGCAGCGGTAGTTACATCCTGAACGATACACCGGTGGCGGATCTGGATGACAACGCCCTCGCCCGTATCCGTAACCGCGAGATTGGTTTCATCTTCCAGAACTTCAATCTCCTGGGCCGTGCCGATGCCCTGCGTAATGTCATGCAGCCACTCATTTACCGTGGCATCCCCTTGAGTGAACGCAAGCACATGGCCACGGAGACTTTGCAAAACGTTGGGCTAGGCGACCGCTTGCACCATCTGCCCAACCAGCTGTCCGGCGGCCAACGGCAACGCGTGGCCATCGCGCGCGCGCTGGTGGGCAAACCTTCTATCCTGCTGGCGGATGAACCGACCGGCAATCTGGATTCCAGTACCGGCCGTGACGTGATGGCCATGTTCGATAATCTGCATAAAAACGGCCACACCATCATCATAGTGACCCATGACCAGAACATCGCCAACCATTGCCGGCGCGTGGTACGCCTGATGGATGGTCAGGTGTTGAGCGATACCGACAATGTGGCTAAGGTCGGCAATCAGGAAGCCATGCGCCGTGTATAACCTGCTTGAGAGTCTGCGTTCTGCCTTCCAGTCCATCCGCGCCCACGCCCTGCGCAGCTTCCTGACTACGCTCGGCATCATCATTGCGGTGATGTCGGTGATCACAGTAGTATCCCTGATACAGGGGTTCAGTCAGTCAGTTACCTCCATCTTCTCCAAGATGGGTGCCAACGGCCTGTTAATCACCTCCGAAGAAACAACGGAAGATTATCTGGCCGGTAAAGTGGTAAAAATCACACCGGATGATCTGCAGGCCATCCAGCACCAGATTACCGGCATCAGCAAAATAACGCCGGTCCTGATTCTCGCGGGAAACGGTTCCGGTGCCGTTCAGTATGGCGACCAGACCGCTTATTCCAGCATCTATGGCACCACCTCGTCACATGCAAGTAATTCCAGTTTTTATCCGGTCATGGGCCGTTATCTGACGCCCAGCGATGATTTCAGTCACCGACGGGTTGCAGTTATCGGTCAGACACTGCTTAAGGATCTCGATCTCCCGAAAGATCCCATTGGTCAATACATCGGGATGTTCGGGCAGTGGTTCAAGATCATCGGCGTCTTAAAGAAACTCGGTACGATCGCAGGGCAGGATCAGGACGATCGTATCTACATGCCCTACGGTACTGCCCACAGTTTGCTGGGTGCTTCCAAGGTGCCTGATATCCAGATCGATCTGGAAGTGAACGACCTCAAGGATATAGACAGCGTGGCAGGCCGCATCACCGAGCTGCTGCGTCGCCAACACAACCTCAAGCCGGGTCAGGACAACGATTTCCAGGTTCAGACATCGGCGCAGGTGACCGGGACCATCAATAAAATCTTCAACATGATTACCCTGGTGCTGGGTGGCATCGTCAGCATCTCGCTGCTGGTGGGCGGCATCGGCATCATGAACATCATGTTGGTGTCGGTCACCGAGCGCACCCGCGAGATAGGCATCTGCAAGAGCTTGGGGGCGCGCCGCAGCGATATCCTCCTGCAATTCCTCATTGAAGCAGTTACCCTGTCTCTCATCGGCGGCATCATCGGCCTGCTGCTGGGTTATGGGATCGGCATGCTGGTGGCACATCTGGTCCCGCAGTTCCTGGGGGCACATGTGCCGTGGTGGGCAGTCGTACTGTCGTTTGGTTTCGCATGCGGTATTGGCGTGGTGTTTGGCATCGCGCCAGCTGCCAAAGCCGCATCCCTGAATCCGATTGACGCCCTGCGTTACGAATAGGCGTCTGGGTACCTGGCATGTATAACTTCCTTGAAAGCCTGCGCTCCGCCTTCCAGTCCGTCCGCGCCCACGCCCTGCGCAGCTTTCTCACCATGCTGGGCATCGTCATCGGTGTCATGGCCGTGATCGCCGTGGTGTCGTTGATCCAGGGCTTCAGTAAATCCGTGACCAGCGAATTTAATGGCCTGGGCACCAACAGCCTGACCATCCAGTCGTATCTGCCACGCAAGGATCGCTTGGCCGGCAAGATTGCGAAAGTGACCACGGATGACCTGCTGAACATCCAGCATGCCGTCACCGGGATCAGCGGACTCAGCCCGATTCTGCCGGTCGGGCGTTTTTTTATTCCAGTAAAGTATCGCAACCAGACAACCAACAGCCAGGTGCTCGGCAGCACGCCAGATTATGCGGTGAACAACGGTACCTATCCGGAAAAGGGGCGTTTCATTGTGCCATTCGATGATCTGCAACATCGGCATGTGGCGGTCATCGGCGTAACCCTGATCACCAAGTTGCACCTGCCGGAAGATCCGCTGGGACAGTACATCCAGATCTCTGGTCAATGGTTCAAGATCGTGGGCGTGTTGCATCCCAAAGGACAGATTCTGGGTTTTGACCAGGACAACCAGGTCATCATCCCGTATGGCACGGCCCACAGTTTGTTAGGTGCAGCCGTGGTGCCTGATATAGCCATTCAATTGAAAGTCAACGACACAAAACAGATGGATGCGGTGGTGGGGCGCATCAGCCAGATCCTGCGCCGCAATCACCACCTGAAATCCGGGCAGGATGATGACTTCAAGGTCCAGACACCTTCACAACTGCTGGGAAACTTCACCAGTGTTATGAATGCCATCACCTATATCCTGGGCGGCATCGTGGCTATTTCGCTGCTGGTGGGTGGCATCGGGATCATGAACATCATGCTGGTATCGGTGACGGAGCGCACCCGCGAGATCGGCATCTACAAGAGCCTGGGAGCACGCCGCAGCGACATCATGCTCCAGTTCCTTATCGAAGCGGTGATTCTGGCCCTGATCGGCGGTATTATCGGCTTGTTGCTGGGCTATGGCATCGGCATGCTTGTGGCCTATCTGGTGCCGGCCTTCCGTGATTCCTTCGTACCGTGGTGGGCCATAGTATTGGCTTTCGGCTTTTCCGGTGGTGTCGGAGTCATCTTCGGCATAACGCCAGCCGCAAAAGCCGCGGCCCTTGATCCGATCGAAGCGTTAAGATACGAATAACAATCCACCGGACCCGGAAGGTTAACGTTGCCGACAAAAATCCCCAAGCTTGTTGGCCATAGAGGCTGGCCAGCGCATTATCCTGAAAACACAGTGGAAGGCTTTGCTGCCGCAGCGAGTGCGGGCGCATGCTGGCTGGAATGCGATGTGCAGCTCTCGTCCGACCGGGTGCCTTTCGTAGTCCACGACGAATCACTCACGCGCACGGCGGGTCTTAACCGCAATATCACCGAGATGACTGCAGCTGAGCTTGCCTCTGTAACGGTCAGCGAACGCCGGCGATTCGGTGGTCGCTACGTCGATGCAAAACTGCCGACACTGCAGACCCTGACCACCTGGCTCGCTACGCAGCCTCAGGTAAACATGTTCGTAGAAATCAAACGTCAGAGTCTGAGGCATTTTGGCCGGGACAGAGTCGTGCGTCAGGTTTTGGCGGCCTGCCAGGGAGCCCTCAAGCAATGCACCATCATCTCATTCGATCACGTATGCCTCAGTCTGGCGCGTGCCCAGGATGCGATGGCCATTGGCTGGGCAACTGAGGAATCTTCTCCAGAAACATCCCGTGTCGTACAAACACTTAAACCTGAATACATGTTTACCAGTGACGAGATGTTCACGGATGTACACGAAGCACTGCAAGGTCCATGGCGATGGGTCGTATACGAGACACAGGATCCGCGGCGGGCATTACAACTGGCAGAACAGGGAGCCGCGTTCGTAGAAACCAACGATATCGGCAGAATGCTGCAGGCGCCCGGATTCATGCGGTCGTGAACGCGGACTACGATCTAGTGGTCATCGGCGCTGGCATCCACGGTGCCGGTATCGCCCAGGCAGCCGCAGCGCACGGCTATAATGTGATGGTCCTGGAACAGCAATCCATTGCAGCCGGCACCTCCAGCCGTTCAAGTAAGTTGATCCATGGCGGCCTGCGCTATCTCGAACAATTCGATCTTCGGCTGGTGCGTGAATGCCTGCGGGAAAGAGCACTCCTGCTGCAGCTGGCTCCCAAGCTGGTAAAACTCGTGCCATTCTACATTCCTGTCTACAAGCACACGCGCCGGCAACCGTGGGAAGTGTTTGCAGGTCTGAGTCTATATGCACTGCTGGGCGGCCTGGATGTCCATGCGCGCTTCAGCGTGGTACCGCGCCAGGATTGGAATGCTCTACAAGGTCTGAGTCAAGACGGACTTCGCGCCGTGTTCCAGTACTGGGATGCCCAGACCGATGATGCCGCCCTCACGCGCGCAGTCATGGCTTCTGCAGGAGATCTTGGCGCCACATTATGCATGCCAGCCAGGTTTGAACACGCAAATATTAATCCTGATTGGTG
This sequence comes from Pseudomonadota bacterium, assembly GCA_021779005.1. Lineage (GTDB taxonomy): Bacteria > Pseudomonadota > Gammaproteobacteria > Natronospirales > REEB76 > REEB76. The sequence continues at coordinate 4,001 of JAJYBN010000014.1, read as the reverse complement.
CGAAATCGCATTCGATGACAACGGCGTTTCCCGTAGCGTACGGTCACGCGTATTAGTGAATGCAGCCGGTCCCTGGGTGAATCATGTCGCTGCCCATATCTCTCCAGCAGTAACGCAACCCGCAATCGAACTTATCCAGGGCACCCATATCATCCTCGATACGGCCGTCGTGAACAGTATTTTCTACGTTGAGGCGCCACAGGATGGCCGCGCCGTATTCATCATGCCCTGGCATGGAAACACGACACTGGTGGGGACCACGGAAACGCCTTTTACTGGCGCTGACCCTGGGCAGGCCAAACCCCTGCCACAGGAACAAAACTATCTACTGGAAGTTTTGCATCGGTATTTCCCAGATGCCCCCAGCAATATCTTTTCTAGTTTCGCGGGTATCCGGGTTTTGCCCACCGGCAAAACCCGCGCTTTCCGGCGTTCCCGGGAGATCCTGTTTGTCGCCGATTTCCAGCCTAAACCCCGGATGCTGGGCGTGTATGGAGGTAAACTGACGTCCTATCGCGCTGATGCACAGCATGCCCTGAGAGTGCTCAAAAACGTATTACCCGCCCGTCGTCCGATCGCTGATACACGCAAGCTGGCGCTGGCGCCATGAACTGATCAACCATATGCCTGGTGTCGCCTGTGCCACGCAAAATCCCGCTCTTCCTGGCTCTGGATCAAGGCGGTCACGCCAGTAGGGCGATGGTGTTCGATATCAATGGCAAGCTGCAGGCTGCGGCCCAAACACAGATTGCAACACTGCATCCAGGCAGGCACAGGGTTGAGCATGATCCTGATGCCTTGCTCGCGTCGATCAGGCGTGCATGCAATGCGGTAGCACGGCAACTGGGTTCACGCTGCTCACAAATCCAGGCCGCAGGCCTTGCCACCCAGCGTTCCACCATCGTCTGCTGGGACCGGCAAACGGGAAAAGCACTCTCTCCCGTCATCTCCTGGCAGGATCGGCGTGCCGCCCGCAAACTGGCTGGACTGACGGCACATCGATCACGTGTGCATGACATCACCGGCTTAATACTCTCCCCTCATTACGGTGCCAGCAAAATTGCCTGGTGCCTCGAAAAGCTGAAACCTGTCTCCCAGGCATTGCGAGAACGGCGCCTTGCGGCGGGCCCGCTCGCAAGCTTCATCCTTGCCAACCTGCTGACTGGGAAGCCGTTGCTTGCGGATCCTGTAAACGCGTCACGCACTCTACTCTGGGACTACCGTCGATGTGACTGGTCAAATGAATTGCTGGCATTGTTCCGTATACCTGTATCGATACTGCCTCACAGTGTCCCCAACCAATACCCCTTCGGTGAGCTACAGTTGGGTACGCACGCTATTCCACTGACGGTGGTCACGGGTGATCAGCCTGCCGCACTCTACGTCAGCGGCGAACCGGATACTGACAGTTTCTATATCAACCTCGGTACGGGCGCATTCATCCAGCGGCTGCATGGCAATACACCGCCTCAAGTGCCCGCGCTGCTCGGCAGTGTCTTGTGGCAGGAACCGGGCCGCGTCCTCTACGTGCTGGAAGGTACCGTCAACGGAGCTAGTAGTGCGCTCGTGTGGTTGTGCGAACGTCTGGGGATATCCGAAAGCAAGATGTTTACTATGATGCCAGGATGGCTGGCTGCCCGATCAGATGTGCCGCTGTTCCTGAACGGAATTTCAGGTCTGGGGTCACCGTATTGGATTCCCGATTTCCACTCGCGCTTCATCGGCATGGGAGATGCCACGCAAAAAATGATTGCTGCCGTGGAAAGTATTGTTTTTCTTATATGCGTGAACCTTGAACGTATGAATAAAATGGAAAGATGTGCAAGAACAATTGTAGTCAGCGGCGGTCTTGCCCGATGGGATGGGCTCTGCCAGCGGCTTGCTGATTTAAGTGGATTGCCGGTTTGCCGGCCAACTGTACATGAAGCCACTGCCAGCGGACTCGCGTGGCTGCTGGGTAGTCGCGTTCGCGAACCGCTTGAATATATGGAGTTCAGGCCCGCGAACAATGCGCAACTGAGATGCCGCTACTCCGATTGGCTGGCACTGATGGACAGGGCGGTAACCCGAACAGATAGTGTCACATGAAATTGTTTGCTGATTCTGGATTCAATCCTGCATCACACCTATGTCGGTTGATGCATGCGTGTATCAAAATCATGCAGTCTTCAATCGGAAGATGATGATGATGCTACCCATTGGGGTGAAAGGCTGGGCGTCCAGGTATCAAACCCCTGCGAATCCCAGATATTACCGGAGATTGTGGAACTCTCAGCACTCAAGGTGATAGTGTAATTGGCGCCCGGCGAGAGCTTGTTCAACTCAAGGGGATTGAATATCAAAGTGAAATCGTCGTGCTGATTGGCGAGCACAGTGCATGCCAGATGCAACGGCGCATAACCGGTCTTGTAGATAACGTCCAGAATCCCTCGACTGCCATTTACCGTCAGGGTCGCCTTGGTCACCAAGTAGCCCGTATTCTGGCCCTGGAGTACCAAATGGCCCGGATAAGTAAACTGTCTCCACTGGTTAGGAAAACTGGAATCGGTTGAATTTGGCAATGCTGATGGATTGCCTGAACCTTTGCCGGTGCTCACACCTGTTCCGCTGCGGGATGCGGGTGGCAGCGTCGGCACCATGCTGTTTAATATCTGGAACCCGTCACCCACTGTGCCCAGATCAACCTGCTGATTCGCAATCAGGAAACTTTTGAAGTTGGGATGATCCTGCTTCACAAAGCATATCGGTGCCCAGGCTTTGGGTGAATCCAGCATCATAATACGCACATTGCAAGACAGACCATCGATGTCGATAGTCGCCGCTAGTATACGCGACTGCTTAGACCCGGATGGCAACTGCGCGACCAGCGTATAGGGCTTGGAGGAGGAGCATCCAATGAGCCACAGTATGATTGTGCCCACGGCGCAGAATTGGGCAATCTCACGATATACGGCAGAACTCAGCATCTAGCGACCCCCAGTTGTCGCGGTCAAGAAGCATCCCAGGACCATCAGAATAATAACCGCTCAGTGATGAAGAATCTACGCAAAATCCGCGGATTAAACACAAACTCCAGCAAAATCCGATGCAATTATGTCATAGAGTGGCGGCCAAGCGCATACCCTCATCGATGGCACGTTTGGCATCCAGTTCGGAAGCCAACCTCGAGCCCCCAATTAGATGCAGCGGTACTGTACAGGGTTGCAAGGCCTCGTAAAGTTTCAGATTGGATTCTTGCCCGGCGCAGATAACTACGTTATCCACAGACAGTAAATATGGCTCATCGTTGATGCGGATATGCAAGCCAGCATCGTCTATGTTCTCGTAGGTCACCCCGGCCAGCATCTTTACCTGTTTGCTGCGCAGTGAAGCGCGATGGATCCAGCCTGTGGATTTGCCGAGATTCTTGCCAAAGGCACCATGCTTGCGCTGCAACAAAGTGATATTTCGCGCCGGCAGGCGTGGTTGTGGTGATGTGATTGCACCCCTTGCCTTATAATTTTTGTCAACACCCCACTCATGCAAAAATTCTGTGATGCCAGTGCCAGATGCTGCATCGCCATCTGCAAGAAATTCCGCCACGTCAAAGCCGATGCCACCAGCTCCGATGATTGCCACGGTCTTGCCAACCAGTTTACCGTGCAGCAATACATCGATATAGGAAAGCACCTTGGAATGGTCCATGCCAGGAATATGCGGATCTTTTGGCAACACGCCGGTTGCCAAAATAATCTCATCGTACCCCTGAGCACGTAGATTCGCGGCCTCAGCCCGCCGGCCAAGCTGTAAATCGATGCGCAACAATTCTATCTGTCGGCGAAAGTAGCGTAAGGTTTCCTGGAATTCCTCTTTGCCGGGAATACGCTTGGCCATATTGAACTGGCCACCGATCTCGTTAGCAGTTTCAAACAGGGTCACGCGGTGACCGCGCTGCGCAGCAGACACGGCTGCAGCAAGTCCCGCAGGCCCTGCCCCCACCACCGCGATGCGTTTTATGACGT
>JAJYBN010000013.1 GCA_021779005.1 Pseudomonadota bacterium | reverse complement strand
ACATCAGGGACCAGATCCGCCGTCCGCCTGAGACACCGAGTTTCCGCGGTCCGCCTTGGGACTTTCGCGGGCCGCCGGCGTTCGTGGCGTGCGGCTCCTCGGATGTCCTTGCGTCGCCTGTCATCCACCCACCTGATGCCCGGCACCACTCCACTCTGCTGCGGCAAGCCTGGCTTGACGAGTGTCGCATTGCCGCACCACACCAGCAAGCGCCGCAGCGCCGTGAGCGTGTTCTGCATACTCGAAGTGGCCATGCCCTGCGTCTCCCAATAGCGCACCAACGCCGGGGCATGGGCCTTGGACAACTGGCTCAGTTTGATGATCATCATGACTCTTACGACTGTAGCGTATCTGTACCGTATCCATGAAGAGGAAGCGGCGCTGTGCGATGCGTTGGGAGATGCTTATGCTAACTACCAGCATCGGACCAAACGCTTGATCCCGGGCATCTTCTGATCGGTCTCAAAGCCGTCTCCGATATGGTCATCGGATGATTGTTCGCAGGCACTTGCAACCAGGCAACAGCGAGATCCTGGGTACAGGCAGTCCAATCCGTAAACCTGGGATTATTTTATCCTGGCGTTTCTGCCTGATACGCACCGTCCTCAGCAGCCGGGAAATCGGGAACTGATTCAAATAAGATAATGGAAGCTGTGAACGGCGCTCACTATCTGCCTTGTGTGATTTTTTAATCCAGTTCACCGGGTACGGGCAAGTGAAGTCGTGTTACATTTGCCGGAATAATCACGCAAATCAATTATGGGATGGGTGGAACATGACGGGACATGGGGCGTGATCGAGGTCGAAGATCTGAGTTTCCGTTATCCGGGCGCTGAACGCGAAGCCATCCGCGGATTGTCAATGCGGGTACGACGCGGCAGCCTGTTCGGACTGCTGGGGCCCAATGGCTCCGGTAAAACCACGCTTATCTCCATCCTCACCGGACTGTTACCGGCTGATTCGGGACGCGCCTGCATCGACAGCAGGATCCTGCCGGCGCAAACACGCGAAGTTCAGGCGCTCAGCGCTCTGGTGCCTCAGGATTACGCCTTCTATGCGCACCTCAGTGTCATGGAAAATCTGCGCTTTTTCGCGGGCGTGCTCGGGATTCAGGCCGTGGAAACACGTGGCCGCCTGGATGAGGCGCTGGCAGTCACGGGGCTTGAATCGTTTACTGCGGTTCGGGCCGCGCATCTGTCCGGCGGACTCAAGCGTCGCCTGAATCTGGCTATCGGTCTACTGGGCAGGCCACAGCTGGTGTTCCTCGACGAACCGACAGTGGGTATAGATACGCAATCGCGGCATTTCATCCTGGAGGCGATCAAACGCGTCAATGCAAATGGCGTCACTGTGGTATACACCTCGCATTACATGGAAGAGGTGGAAATGCTGTGCGATGAGATCGGAGTGCTCGACGATGGCCGCCTGTTGGCCTGCGGAACCCTGCAGCATCTCCTGAACGGTGCAGCCGGCCACACATTGAGGGTCGTATTTTCCGAAACGCCTAGTGCGCAACAGCGGGCGGCATTGGATATCGTTGCCGGGCTTGATTTTCACGACAAGGAATTACGTTTGAAGAATTGTAGCGAGAGCGATCTGAATCGCCTGATGGGGTCGTTTGCAGACCAAAGAATGGGTATCGCACGCATGCAATATGGATATGGGAATCTTGAAGAGTTGTTCCTGCATCTTACCGGCCGGCAGCTGAGAGACTGAAAATAATGCCCGTATTCGCATTGATCTGGAAGGAATGGAAATTGCTGCTGCGCGACTGGCACGCGTTGTTGCTGCTGTTCGCGATGCCGGCGGTATTCATACTGGTGATGTCGCTGGCGTTGCAGGACAGCTTCAGTCTGCGTCAAGGCGTTAGCATTCACTATTACCTCGTCGATGAAGACCATAGCCGGCTGAGTGCCGCGCTGGTCAAGAGGCTGGATGCCCTGGATGATTTCAAAGCACAGTCTCCGGATACGACCGTTGAGGAACTGATTGACCGGGTACGACACGATCAGGTTCAATTCCTGGTGCGCATTCCGGCGGGTTTCGGCAAGTCGATAGACGGCGAAAAACCAGTACCGGTGCAGATGCTCGCCGGTCCGGATGTTGAACCCGCCGTATACAAGCTCTTCGAAGCTGCCCTGCGCGACGTGCTGGTACGCGTGTATCTGCAAGAGACCGCGGCGCCTTTGCAGTCGCAGATGCCGGGAACGGATGGTATGGGCAATATGAGTGGGAATCTGGACGCCGCCGATAAGTTATTGAATGCTCAATCGCTTTATCAGATGAATGGAGAAAACCGGCGGCCTTCTTCGGTGCAACAGAATGTCCCGGCGTGGCTGCTGTTCGCAATGTTTTTTATCGCCATCCCCCTCTCCACGACCTGGGTTCAGGAACGTCAGCAGGGAACTTATGCCCGCTTGCGCAGCATGGGACTGGGTTCCGGAACCTTGCTGCTAGGGAAATTGTTGCCGTATCTCACCATAAATCTGTTGCAAGTGGTTTTGATGCTGGCGGTGGGAGTCTTCGTGGTGCCGTGGTTCGGCGGCGGCAGCCTGACGCTCGGACATGCGCCACTGGTACTTTGTCTGATGGCGATGGCCGCGAGCTTCGCGTCGGTATCCTATGCGCTTTTGATTGCAAATCTGGTTTCCACCAGCGAGCAAGCCACAATTTTCACTGGCGTATGCAATCTGCTGATGGCAGCCGTAGGCGGAATCATGGTGCCGGTATTCCTGATGCCGCCCGTGATGCAGACATTGAGCCATTATTCTCCCATGGGTTGGGGTCTGCAGGGGTTTCTGGATGTATTCCTGCGCCAAAGTGAATTCAGGGAGGTGGCGCCGCAAGCTGCTTACTTGTTTGGTTTTGGACTGGCCTGTCTCGCGGCTGCGGTGTTATTGCTCGGCAAGCGCAAAAGGAAATAGAAGCTTATGGACCGGGAGCAGCTGAAACTTGAACTCAAGCGAATGATCATAAGTGAATGCGAAAAAGACCTTCGCCCGGAAGATATTCCGGATGATGCCGTTCTCATCGGCAGCCAGGGCGACCTGGCGCTGGATTCACTGGATGCGCTGCAGATCGCGCTGGCGGTCAAACAGCAATACGGCAAGCGTATCGACGGCAACAACCAGACCCGCGCGGCGTTGACCTCGATCAACACGTTGGCCGATTTTATCCTTGCTGACAAGACTCTCTGACACCGATATGGCCGGTGCTTACATCAGGGGGGTAGGACTGAGCTGCGCACTCGGTGAAAATCCGGAGCAGTGCGCATCGGCCATGCAAAAAATGCAGGTAGGGCCGATTGATCTGCAACTCGATGACTTCCACGAACCATTACGAATGCCTTATTACCGCATCCCCGATGACGCAGACCTGTTTGAGGGCAGCCGCTTTGAACGAATTTTGCCACCAGTGGCACGCATGGCGGTGGAGCGGGCAGGGTTATCGGCTGCGGAGATCTGCCGGCTGCCGTTGTTCATCGGCTCTTCCTGCTTTTCCATCGGTCTGTCCGAATCGCATTATGCTGCAGCACTGTCGGCTCATCCCGACACGGCGATGCCGATGCCGCTATGCGGTGGTTATCAGCTCATCGCCGCGATCATTCAGCAGGCCTTAGGCATCGATGGCGATGTTTATACGTACAACACCGCCTGTACGGCGTCGGCAAACGCCATGCTGGGTGCGCTGCGCATGCTCAAACTCGGCTGGTACCAGCATGCGCTGGTGATTGGTGCAGAATTGGCAAACCGCACCACGCTGGCTGGATTTTCCGGGTTGCAGATTGTCGCTCAAAGATTGCAACCATTCGACGCCGCACGCGCGGGTATCGTGCTGGGTGAAGGCATAGGAGCGGTTGTGTTGTCGGCGTATGTGGGATCAGACAGCGATTTGCGGATTATCGGTGGCGCTAGCAATTGCGATACCTGGGGCGTGACCACAGCAAACCCGGATGGCAATTCGGTTGCGGCGGTGTTGAATCAGGCGCTGGCCGACGCGCACATACGATCGGATCAGGTGTATGGCATCAAGGCCCACGGCACAGCCACTCCGATGGGTGACACGGCCGAGGCGATCGGGATCCGACGGATATTTTCTAAAACACCACCGGTAACTGTGATAAAACCGTATATCGGACATACCTTGGGTGCGTGCAGTGTTAACGAACTGGTATTGTTTGCTGGGGCGTTGGAGCGAGGATTTATCCCGGCGACGCCCGGCTTCGAAACGCCTGATGCCGCACTCGATTTGAATCCCGCCACGACACACGGCGCGGCACCCGACGGCTGTTACCTGCTCAACCATTTCGGTTTTGGTGGGAATAACGTAGTACTTGTGCTGGAGAAAAATGCCTCATGATTGGCATCGTCGCCGCCAATCATTACCTGCAACCCATCGAAAGCGATGCCAGTTTGCCATCACTGGAAGCCGACTTGCGAGAACTGTGCCGCGAACCGTTCCGGCGCATCGACCGTTTCATCCAGCTGGCGCTGCTCGGATCAGCGCGTTGCATCGCAGGTCAGACGCTGCGACCGGAGTGCGGCATCTATCTCGGCTCCGGGCTAGGTCCGATTGGCAATAATATTGTGACCCAGCAACAGCTGATTCGCGATCGGGAGATACCCAAGCCCTTCAACTTCATCAACACGCTCGGTAGCAGCGCCGGATTCTATGTCGCCAAAAATCTGGGGTTGAGCGGCCAGAATCTGTTTATCTCGCGACGCCGTGCAAGTATGGAAGCGGTCCTGAATCTGGCGTTGGCTGATTTGCTACGGGGTGTCGTCGAGCAGGCGTTGGTGGGATTGGTGGAGGAGGTCGCGCTGCCGCTCGCGGTCCACCGCCAGCGTCAAGACTTACCCGCGACCCAAGTGCTCGCCGAAGGTAGCCATTGGTTGCTGTTGCAATCGGGCCAGCAGACTGCAAGGCAGCTTCGGTTGCATCGCTTCGATGAATTATCCACGCTGGAAAATTTTCTATTCGGGAGCTGGATGCAGGGTGATTGTCTGTGTTGCGCCAGCGGTATGGAACGCAGCGCCGAACAACGCCTGCAGCGGCAATTCCCAGGCTGTATCGTTTCGGCTTGGGACTGCGCGTTTCACGACAGCCTGGATGCAGCCTGGCTGACGGAATTTGCAATCGGCGATAGACCTGGCCAACTGTTTGTGGTCAATGGCAACAGCATGAGGGGCTGGGTGTTATTTCAACTCGGTGCGTAACAGCCGGTAGATATTTTCTTCGGCTGTCGCACAATGCATCAGCTGGTCTGCCAGCAAGCCATAATCCATCGGCATCCGGTCCTTGCACATCTTGGCAGCATGCAGCGCGAAACGCCGCCATTCGTCACCCACCTCGGTCAGCTGATTCGCGATCCCGGCAAGTTCGGGTTTACGCAACACGCCTGATGCTTCCTGCAGGAACGATGCATACAAAAACCGGAAGCCGGCGCCGCCGGTACCAATCTCTTCTTGCATGCGGACGATGTGACCCAGCAGTAATTTGTTTTGATGCTGTTTACGCGTATCCAGTTTGCGGATCTTGCGCGATACCAGGCGGATGCCGCGCACACCCAGGATCGGGACCGGCGTGTAGAGCATCATGCCGGTGGTGAACCGGATCGCCTTGCGGATCGCCGCTGGTAGGTCAATTTGCTCAGGAATGAATGCGGGGTAATAGAGCAGCCCTTTCGGCGCCAGCACGCCGCGTGTGAAGCGGGCCTTTTTCAGGGCCCCGGCTTCGCATTCGACCAAGATATCGATCACCGGATCGCTGATCAGGTAGTTATTGCCGCGCCGGCCGTACACCACCAAATTATGTGCATTGAAATGGAAACGCATGTCCGGTGGGAAATATGTCAACCAGTACGCCGATGTTTGTATGCCGACCACCCGACCTTCGTATAGATGATGGTCAAGCGCAAGCATGCCCGCATCGGGCTGCCTGAAGCGTTCGAAATGCATTTTGATGCCGAGGCGTTTGGTCAGGCCGCGGATCACCTGGCCCGGCGGCATGCGGTAAGCGAACAATGGTAGGCCGCCGAACTTCAGGAATGGCAGGTAGGCATAGCTCAGCCCCGACGAAATCCCGAAAGCCATGGGCTCGGAAATGGATAGCTTGGCGTGCCGCAGCAGCGATGCGATAGCGCCGCTTTCGCAATGTGCACTCTGTTGATGAGCGAAGGGGATCTCGATATCGTCAGACGTGTGGACGAAGGCGTTCACGGTTGTGCTGGCAGCCTGTCCAGTTGGGCGGGGGTCTTACCGAGCGCGTCCGCGTAACGCTCGCGGCAGCGCACTGAGAGTTTCTGGAAGGCACCGGGCTTCAGATGCCGGCGTACCCGCCATTTGAGGAAACCCGTGCTTTGCGCCAGCAGTACCAGGTCCATGCGCTCGCGGAACATGTGATATTCCAGCGTCGACGCCAGGCCTTCGTGCGCGCGTTGCCAAGCATCCCGCGCTTGGCGCTCGTATTCGGCGATGGCCTGATCGAGCACGATTTCTTCGGCTTCCCAACCGCTGGATGGCGCCCGTACATAGTTGCCTTGCTCGTCCTGGGCATACAGCAGTTTGCTGTGACCCATGAAGGCTTTGGCGTTTTGTTGTGGGACTTCCTTACGCTTCATTGCGATTTAGGGCCGGATGCCACCGACCGGATCGCAGACCGTGAGATGGATCCAGGCGGTGTTGAAACGACCGCTCTCGGGCACATAGCACAACAAACGGTGTCCGGGTTGCAACTTGCCGGAATGGAACAGTTCTTCGAGCATGATGTAGATCGAAGCCGCACCCGTATTGCCTTTGGTATACAGGTTGGTGAACCAGCGTTCGTAGGGGATATCAAAGCTGGCTTTCAGCATGTGTTCGCGGACCCGCTCGCGAAAATAATGCGATGAATAATGCGGCAGAAAGAAGTCGATCTGTTCTGGTTTTAGGTTTTTCAGTTTTGGTAGTTCTCGTAATGGACGTTCCACCGTGTAAGCCATCACGTGTTCATTGAGTTGTTTAACATCCTGTTTGAGCGTGAACACTGAACGCTCCGCCCATTCACTGGGCGCGTAGGCTGGCCAACCTTTTAATGAACCGTCTTCGAGTTTATCCGCGCCGCCATACATGCAGGCTGGCTGTTCATTGGCGTAGGAGCGTTCCACGATCCAGTCGATCTGCAGTGAAATACCCTCACGCGCAGGCTGTGGTTCGATCAATGCAGCACCAGCGCCATCCGACAACATCCAGCGTATGAAGTCCTTCTGGAACGCCAACACGCCGTTGCTTTCCAGCGCTTCAATGTGGGCATCATTTTCGGCCTCGAAATTGCGTGCATGCATCACCGATGAGGGTGCTTCAGAGCCGGCGCTTACCGCATGTTTGAATTCGCCGGCAGCGATACCGTACATCGCGTATTTGAGCGCCGAAGTGCTGCTAATACAGACCCCTGAGGTACTGATGTTTTCACAGGGGGGGATCCCGAGTTCACCATGCACCATATTAGTGTGGCTGGGTACGAGTTGATCGGCGAAGGTGGTACCGCAAGCCAGCAGGTCGATTTGCTCGAGCTTGAATTCCGCATTAACCAGCCGGCGCACGGCTTCAGCGGTGAGCTGTGCATTGGTATGCGTGGCTTTACCGGTAGCAGGGTCGATCGCGTAATAACGGGTCTTGATGCCGTTGGAACGCAGGATGATACGTCGTGCACGTGAAGGGCGGTCGTTGACCATACCCAGCACTGATTCCATCTCATCGTTGCCGATCGGGGCATTCGGCATGTAGACCGAAAGATTGGTGATAAATGCCTTGCCAGCCATATTCATTCGCCTGACGGCTGGCTGAAATAACTACGCTGTGCCGCAATGCGTTTGTGCAATAGCGGCGCGGCTAGTGTTTTGAGCAGCGCGCTAACTGGCAATACTACGATCAGTAACACGATGAGAAATACGATGTAGATCATGACCAGCGGCTGGCGTGCCCAGGCACCTTGTTTGCCGAGTGCGCGCAATAGTTTCCCCCAGGCAAGAAAGCTGCGGCGCGCGGCTTTTTCCGTCGCGATTAGATGTGTATTCACCTTTACGGCCCCCATCCCGCGCAACAAATTTGTGTTGAGAGTCTGGACTTGTGTGAGTGCATGCGCAATGCGTTCACCGAAACGGCGGCTGCCGGTAATATGCTCCGCCTTGACCCCGGCGCGCGGGATCAAGCCGCCCAAGCGCGGGCCGCGCTTGCCGGTCAGCATCCAAAGTGGCGTGGCAAGGAAGCTGCCGATGGAACCAGCTTCGTCCGTCAGCACCACATTGCCCACAAGCCGGGCACCGCAGGCGGACAGCAATTCCTTGACCCGTTCCTGGGCCATCAGCCACATGTCACGGCAGGCGATCACCGTCACCACTGGCGTATCCTTGAGCACCGTCTTCACTGTGGGATTTTTCAGGAAAGCGGTGGTCGGCAGCGAGGGTGACAGAAACCATACCTGATAGCCGAGGATTACTAGATCGAAGTGTTGCGTTGGGTCCAGGTCCAGGGGTTCGAGCTCGGGGGGATCCAGGTAGATGGCTTCCGGGAAGGTATCGAAGAAACGCAAAATTGGCCAGGGAAACGGGTAAGGTTTCTTACAGCGCAAGATAAGCTGGCGCAGCTCGATGTCACCCGACTCGGCCAGTGGGGAAGTCAGGTTGCGGATGACTTCGCTCAGTTGGCCACTGGGTGATGAATAGTGGGCCACCAGGACTTTATTTATTCTCATAATCAGTTGATTTTAAATACTATTCCCTATATTGACAGTGATCTCTGTTTTTGTTGGCTGCATACGAGACCAATCATCGCACAGACTTCCTATGAATTCCGTAACTTTTCGCGGTTGCCATGCATGTGCAGCTGTCGGTATGGGGTTCCAGCGGCAGTATCATAGGCGCATGTCGTTGGAAATATTCCATCCTGCCACCGCCGCGTGGTTCCGCAAAACTTTTCCGGCACCTACTGAGGCGCAAGCTGCGGCCTGGCCCGCGATCCGCGCCGGGCGTCCGACACTCATCGCCGCGCCAACCGGTTCCGGCAAGACCCTGGCGGCGTTTCTCGCCGCCATCGATGCCCTGGTCTGTGAAGGCCTAGAGCACGGTCTCAAGGATGAATGCCAGGTGCTGTATGTCTCGCCGCTCAAAGCCCTGTCCAACGACATCCAGAAGAACCTGCAGGTGCCGCTGGAGGGCATTCGCAATGCATTATTCGAATCCGGACTTCCGGACGTGGAGATCCGCGCCATGGTGCGCACTGGTGACACGCCGCAATCGGAACGGGAACGCATGCGGCGTACGCCACCGCATATCCTGGTGACCACACCGGAGTCGCTGTACATCCTGCTGACCTCGGATTCCGGCCGCAAGATTTTAACTACGGTGCGCAGCGTGATCGTGGACGAGATCCATGCGCTCGCCGGTAACAAGCGCGGCGTGCACCTGACGCTTTCACTGGAACGGCTGTCAGCGCTGACAGCGGTGCCCGCGGTGCGCATTGGCCTGTCCGCCACCCAGAAACCCATCGAAGAGGTGGCGCATTTCCTCACCGGCGCGGAGGCCAGCTGCAACATCATCGATACCGGCCATGTACGCGAGCGCCGCCTGCATCTGGAACTGCCGCGTTCGCCGCTGGCCCCGGTGATGGCTAACGAGGTGTGGTCGGAGATCTATGACCGGTTGGCGGAGCTCATCCGCGCGCACTGCACCACGCTGATATTCGTCAACAACCGCCGCCTGGCGGAACGTGCCGCGCGCCATCTAGCCGAGCGCATCGGCGAACAACAGGTGACCGCCCATCACGGCAGCCTGGCGCGCGCCCACCGCCTGGACGCGGAGCAACGCCTCAAGCGCGGTGAACTCAAGGCGCTGGTAGCCACGGCCTCGCTGGAGCTGGGCATCGACATCGGTGAGGTGGACCTGGTGTGCCAGCTGGGCTCGCCGCGCAGCATCAGCGCATTCCTGCAGCGCGTGGGCCGTTCCGGCCATGCGCTGGGTGCGCTGCCGGAAGGCCGCCTGTTCCCGCTGACGCGGGATGACCTGGTGGAATGTACGGCGCTAATGGATTGCGTGCGCCGTGGTGAACTGGATGCGTTGCAGGTACCGGAAGCACCGTTGGATGTGCTAGCCCAGCAGATCGTCGCCGAAGTGGCCTGCCAAGAATGGGGTGAAGCGCAACTGTACGAGTGCCTGCGGCGCGCTTGGCCGTACCGTGATCTGAAGCTTGAGGACTACACCGATGCGGTGAGGATGCTGGCGGAAGGTTTCTCCACGCGCCGAGGCCGGCGCAGCGCTTATCTGCACCGCGATGCGGTCAATGGCCAGCTACGCGGCCGGCGCGGCGCCAAGCTCATCGCCGTCACCAACGGTGGTGCCATCCCCGATCAGTTCGATTACGAAGTGGTGCTGATGCCCGCGGGCTTGCGCATCGGTTCGCTTAACGAGGATTTTGCCTTCGAGAGCATCCCTGGTGACATCGTCCAGCTGGGCAACACCAGTTACCGCATGCTCAAGATCGAGCAGGGCCGGGTGCTGGTGGAAGATGCCAAGGGCGCGCCGCCCAATATCCCGTTCTGGTTCGGCGAGGCGCCGGCGCGCAGCGCGGAACTTTCGGCTGCGGTATCGCGTTTGCGTTCCAGCGCGAATGAAAAACTTGCAGCCGGCAAAGATCTGAACGGCTGGCTAACTCGTGACTTGGGACTGGATGCGGCCACCGCCGCCCAACTGTCTGAATATCTGGCGACTGCACACGCGGTGCTTTCCGTGCTGCCCACGCAGGAGACGGTGGTGTTCGAGCGTTTCTTCGACGAGGCCGGCGACCAGCATTTCGTGATCCACTCGCCCTTCGGTGCGCGCGTCAACCGCGCCTGGGGGCTGGCGCTCAGGAAACGTTTCTGCCGCAAGTTCAATTTCGAATTGCAGGCCGCGGCGCTCGAAGACACCATCGTGCTGTCACTTGGGCCGACCCACAGCTTTCCGCTGGAGGAACCGGCGCGCTATCTGAATACCAATACTGCACTCGAAGTGCTGACCCAGGCAGTGCTGGCCGCGCCCATGTTCAGCACCCGCTGGCGCTGGGTCACCACCACGGCACTGGCGGTGCGCCGCAACCGCAACGGCCAGCGCACGCCGGCCGCATTCCAGCGCGCCGATGCCCAGGATCTGGTAGCAGTGGTGTTCCCGGATCAATTAGCCTGCGCCGAGAACATCACCGGTGCCATAGAAGTACCGGAACATCCCCTGGTGCAGCAGACCTTGCATGACTGCCTGCATGAGGTCATGGATACGGGTGGTTTTTTAAATCTGCTCGGGCGTTTACAAGACGGCTCACTGAAAGTAGTAACACGCGATCTGGCCGCGCCTTCACCCCTGGCCCAGGAGATCCTGTCGGCACGCCCGTATGCGTTCCTGGATGATGTGCCCGCGGAGGAGCGGCGTACGCGCGCGGTTCAGGCGCGCGGTGTAATGAATCTCGAAGAAGCCGGGTCCCTGGCAGTACTGGATCCGCAAGCCATCGCGCGGGTGCGCGCGGAAGTCTGGCCCGGTGCGCGTGATGCGGATGAATTGCACGATGCCCTGGTGGTACTGGGGTATTTGACTGAACAGGAAGGCCGGCGTGGAAA
>JAJYBN010000221.1 GCA_021779005.1 Pseudomonadota bacterium | reverse complement strand
ATCTGAGTGTCGGCGCCCTCACGTTGCGCGCGTATTGTATCGGTGATTGTTCGCGCCAGATGTTCCAAAATTTAGCTGTCCACGGTGAGCCGCCAAAGAAATACGTATCACCCATCTGGTAATAGGCGATGGTGTAATCCATGACCCAGTCGGTGAGCGCCGCGCCAGAAACCGCAGCCTTCCAGACGTTGTAATGACCCGTAAGCCAGGTAGTCATATAACCACCGTAGGACCAGCCGGAAACACCGATGTGGTCTTTGTCTACGATGCCGAGTTTCTCCACAGCCTCGAGTCCCGCCATCACGTCCTTGCCCGGTCCTGCGCCGGTGTCGCGGTAGATGGCGTGCTGGTATTTATCTCCCAGGTTGGTGCTGCCGCGATAATTGGGCTGAAACACCAGGAACCCGGCCGCAGACAACAACTGCGGCAGTGGTGAGAAAGCCGTAGTGGATGCGCTTTCCGGGCCGCCATGGATCACCAGCACCAGCGGATATTTACGGCCTTTTTCAAAATTGGCTGGGTAGATCAACGCGCCATCTTCGTGGAAGCCATTCGGGCCCTGCCAGTCTATGGGCGCGACACGGCCGAGGTTCAATGCATCCACGAAGCCATTTACATCCGTAAGCCGTTTCGGTTTCGCATCCAACGAATCCATGACATACAGCTCATCCGGATGACTGGAGGTGCTGCCGATGAAGGTCACGGTGCCGGTTTTGGAAACACTGGCTTCGGGGTTGGCGTGTACAGCGCCAAGATCGAGTAACCGCGCGCGGCCTTCAAGCGGCTGCTCCCACAAGGATGCGTGTGTCCCGTAATCACCTGCCAGTAACAGACTCTTACCGTCCGGCAGCCATGCATAGAAATTGAAATTGCGCGCTAGCGCCTGGGTAGCATCGCGGGTTGTGCCGCCTAGATCCACATAGACCGCGTCGCCATTGTTCTGGTCGCCGTTGCGCGGCCGCATGAAAGCGTAGGTATCCCCATCCGGTGAGTAAGCGAATGCGGTGGCGCCCTGCGCGCTCACCAGCGTGCGCGGCTCACCGCCCTTCACACCCACCTCCGCGATCACAGAGCGGAACGACGGCCCCCAATAGGGATTCGGAAACTGCGTGAAGATGATGCGCTTGCCGTCGTGGCTCCAGATCAGCGGGGTGGCGCCTTCCTGGTCGGTCTGCAGGCTGAAGTCGCCCTGGGTCAGCCGTTTCGCTTCCCCGCCGGAACTCGCTACCAGCCACAGATGCCAGGGCGCTACCGCGGCACGCAACTGGAAATTACCGTCGGTGACCTGGAACACATCATTGTGTTCCTTGATAGCTTTTTCGTTGATGGGCGGATCTTGGGCGACAAAGGCGATCTCGCTGCCGTCCGGGCTCCAGGAGAACTCCAGCACGCCCTGCTTGTTATCCGTGATGCGCTGCGCATCGCCGCCGTCCATGGGCATGACGAAGATTTGGGGTTTCTTGGTTTCCGCATCCTTTGACAGGAACGCCAGACGCGTGCCATCCGGCGACCAGCGCGGCGAGGATAGATCCTCGCGGTTCCAGGTAAGTGCGCGCCGTGTGCCGCTGGCCGTATCTACCAGATCAATCTCTTGTTTGTTTTTATTCGTCTTCCAATCCGGCGTGGACAGGATCATAGCAATCTGTTTGCCGTCCGGTGAAATCTGCGGATCGCTCAGGGACACGAGCTTCTGCAAATCACTCAGTTGAAATGAAGGCGTAGGCGCTGCTACAGCAAACTGGCATAACAGTGCAGCGAACAGGCCACACATAACCGATTTGAATAATTTCATGGATTGGTTCCCGGTGATCTTTAAACTGTCCAGAGTTTCATGAAGTCAGAAACAGATGTACGTTCCAGCGACTTCTGATCCGCACACAGGCGTTTGATGGCTTCGCATTGTTTGGCCGGCAAACGGCCTGCGATGGCGCTCTCGAATTTTTTCACCAGCAGGGGGATGCCCTGGGCACGGCGCTTGCGATGGCCGATGGGGAATTCGACAGCCACGCGTGGCGTGCAGGAACCGTCTTTGAAGAACACCTGCACCGCATTGCCGATGTAACGCTTCGCCGCATCGTAATAGTCGCGGGTGAAGTCGGGATTCTCCCGCACTTGCATTTTGGCACGCAGTGCATCGATGCGCGGATCGATAGCCACCTTGTCCTCGTAATCCTCCGCCGTGAGCCGGCCGAATATCAGTGGCACCGCCGTCATGTACTGGATGCAGTGGTCGCGATCCGCGGGGTTGTTGAGCGGTCCGGTCTTGTCGATGATGCGCACACCCGGTTCCTGGGTCTCAATGACGATCTTCTCTATCTCATCCAGCCTAACCTTCACCTGCGGGTGCAGCTGCATGGCACATTCCACCGCCGTTTGGGCATGGAACTCGGCCGGGAAGCTGATCTTGAAGAGCACGTTCTCCATGACGTAACTGCCGTAGCCGCGCTGGAATCTGAAAGGTTGTCCCTTGAACAGCACGTCATAGAATCCCCAGGTCTTGGCTGACAATGCCGTCGGATAACCCATCTCGCCAGTGAGCGCGATGAACGCAAGTCGCACGGCACGGCTGGTGGCATCGCCCGCCGCCCAGCTCTTGCGTGAGCCGGTGTTGGGCGCATGCCGGTAGGTGCGCAGGGCACCGCCGTCGATGAAGGCCTGGGACACCGCATTGCTGATGTGCTCGCGGCTGCCGCCCAGCAGTCCGGTAACTACCGCGGTGGACGCTACACGCACCAGCAGCACGTGATCCAGTCCCAT
>JAJYBN010000012.1:425-11895 GCA_021779005.1 Pseudomonadota bacterium | reverse complement strand
GCTAAGTCGATGCGCCGGCCACCCGGGCGGCGTTCGATTCCGACGCGTTCTTTCATACGGGCGCCCTCGGGTATCGAACGGCAGACGGCGCCATCGTCGTACGGCCCCGTGAACGTCGGCAACGGCTACGGCCAAAGCCACTCCGTCGACGCGTACGCCACCGACGGCTGCGGCGACCAGTCGGGTACGGCATCTACCCAAGCCGCGTCAGCTGTACACACGTGGGTCACGAAGGGTGCCCTCAACACGACAAGCTGCACCGGCACGTGCAACTACGTCGTGGTCCACGTCGACGGCTTGATCGCCGGCTCGTACAGCGTGGCCGCCATCGCCACCACCTATGGTGCGCCCGATGAAGTGGCCGAGGCCTACCGTACGACTGAGGTCAAGGTGCAAGCGGCGTTGCGCACACCGCGTCCGCAGAAACACCGCTCACTGCTGGGAAGATTCTTCGGGGTGCTGGGGGATCCGCGCGCCTATACCAGCTTGTTCTATATGCTGCTGGCGCTATTCACCGGTATCTTCTATTTCACCTGGGTGGTAACCGGTACAGCGCTCTCGTTCGGACTGCTGCCGCTGATCATCGGAATCCCATTCTTCCTGTTATTCCTTGGCAGTGTGCGCCTGCTGTCTTTGGTGGAAGGCCGCATCGTTGAGAGTCTGCTTGGAGTGCGTATGCCACGCCGTCCACTCCACCCAGGTGGCTCGGTCCCACTGTTTACGCATATCAAAGAATTGCTATCGGACGGGCGGACCTGGTCGACATTGTTCTATATGGTGTTGCAGCTACCGCTCGGCATCCTGTACTTCACGTTAGTGATCACCTGGCTCGCAGTCTCACTGGTGCTGATACTTTCACCACTGTCGCATATCTGGAGAGATTGCATCTATATCAACGGCCCAGTCGCAGTTTCCTGGATGGCTATGCCGCTGTTGATCGTCATTGGCATCCTGCTGCTGATCGGCTTGCTGCACTTGGTGCGCGGTGTAGGATATCTGCACGGCCAGATGGCTAAGAGTCTTCTGGCCAGACTTGCGGATTAATCGTCACTACTGATCGGATAATAGCCCAGGATGTTTTGCGCCTATCTCGCGTAATCGAGCCTCCAGTTCTTGTATGCGTTCGATAAGCGTCATGGCTAAAGCCAATCCTTGGGTATCCAGTTCGAAATCATCGCGTAATCGATGTGCAGTCTTCGCTGTTATCACGTAATGGGCGTGAAATAGCGTTTGCCCTCTCTGCTCTTCCATCGGGGTTATGATGCCATAATCGATCAGTTCATTGATGTCATCCGGAGACAGGCCGGACAGTTCGGCAAGTTCCGCTAGCGTGATGGTCGTGTGTTCATCCATCCACAACATCTCGGTTAGCATGGCCTTCATTTCATGCCTCCTGAATCGAAATGACCGCGCGGATTGAATCTGGAACCCTCGGCCAGTTGCCTGAAGAGCGCTCGTTCCTGCTCGCTCGGTTCACTGGGTACTACGATCTGCACGATGGCATATAAATCGCCTGCGCCAGAATGCGGCTTGGGCAACCCGCGCTTGGGAAGACGCAGTTGCTGGCCGGCGCGGGTACCTGCTGGTACTTTTAGTCGTACGTGGCCGGCGGGTGTCGGCACCTCGATGCTGGTGCCGAGTATCGCTTCCCACGGCGCCAGCGGCAGATCCAGATAAAGGTCATAGCCGCTGACACGGAACAAAGGGTGCGGGTGCAGAGCGATGGTTAGATACAGGTCACCGGCGCGGCCGCCGTTTATCCCCGCACCACCTTTGCCGGGCACCCGCATGCGCTGGCCATCGGTGACGCCTTTGGGAATGCGTGCATTGAACACCTGCGGCACCCGGTGCATGACGCCCTGGGCATCGTACTTGGGCATGCTCAGATCCACATTCACCTGTGTGCCATGGAAAGCCTGCTCGAGCGTCAGGTGCACAACGGCTTCGTAGTCCTGCCCGGCCATGGGTGCCCGTGTCCTGTGGTCACCGCCACCCCGCAAGCCGGCAAACAGATCCGCCAGATCAATATCATCGAATGAAAACTGGGTATCGCTGTAGCGCTGCTGCCAATCGGGCGGCGGCTTGAATTCCTCGCCTGGCCGTTGCTTGCCCAATTGATCATAGGCCGCGCGTTTTTCCGGGTCCTTGAGCGTCTGGTAGGCTTCGGCTATGTCCTTGAAATGTTCTTCGGCATCCCGCTCCTTGGAGACGTCTGGATGATACTTGCGCGCCAGCTTGCGGTAGGCACTCTTGATCTCCGCCTCACCGGCGCTACGCGCAACGCCCAGCACGCTGTAATAGTCTTTGTACTTCATGAGCAACCTGGTGGTCGGTTAATCGTGGGGTTATCTACCCTTAAGAAACTTCATTTTACAGTAGGGGCAATTAAAAGGCCGGCTGCAACTTCCAGACTGCAGTCGGCCTTCGTTATCAAGCCTTGCAACAGGTAGGCTGAACCTGCATTCAGCCTACTGCCAGATGTCGTAAAGATTACTGGATCTTGCTCATGGTCTGACTGATGCGACCCTGATTCATCAGCTGTTTCTTCTCCATCGCCTGTGCCTGCGCCACCGCTTCGGCCTTGTTTACCGCTGCTCCGACCTGGATCACGCCCACCATGCCAAACAGGTTGTGGGGTACGCACTCATAAATATATACACCCGGCTTGCTGAGGATAACCGTGAGCGGTTTGCTGATCTCACTCTCCCAGGGTTTCGCTCCCGTGGGCACCAATACCGACTTGCTATTATGGCCGAGATCCGTTGGTTCAAAGGTCACGCTATCCCCCGGCTGCACGTGCAGGAAGGACGGATCGAATACGAAAGTGCCGCCAGGGCCGCTGTTCAACTCCTTGACCACGAAATTGGCTGCATTGACTTGTAAGGCTGCCAGAAGGCCAAGTACGCCTATAAGGAACGACATAACACTCTTCATTGGTAAATGCTCCGTTTAAATGTATCTATAGTACAAGGTTATATAAAGTCAGTATGCAGATTGTTGCCAGAGCGGGAACATACAGCACCGGATCGGCACAGCCCGTGATACTAAATCAGCCGATGGTGGGGCCGTATGTCTCGTTCCATTAGTAGCTAACATTGATGTTCCAGGGGTCCGGATGGTTGCTGTTATTGGCTGCCAGCTCGACTTAAAGTAGATCAGGATTTTGCATGGCGTGCAGCTGCCGCGAATGGGACACCGGGTTAGCTTACCGGGTCTTGCGAACAGCCTGGGTAACATGCACCTAGATCATCAATTAGTTTTGCTCCAAAGCTTACCCTGCATTCACCCCTGCGACTACCCGGATCATACCCGCCGTATAGAACAGGTTGTAGTGGCGCTCCGTTAGTTATGGGCACCCAGCTTACTCAGGGCCACCATCAGTTTTGCCAAGTGATTACAGGGAACTGAGATAATCCGCCACCGCATTCATTTGACTGTCGGTGAGATGAAGTGCCACCTGCTTCATTATGTCGGCGTTCTTATCGTTGCGTACGCCGGAACGGAAATAAAGCAGTTGCGCCAACAGGTACTGCGAGTTCTGCCCGGCGAGACGCGGAAATATTCCGTTGCCATAGGCTTTTTCGCCATGACAGCTTGCGCAGGCGGGCACATCGGAATCAAGAACGCCGTGCAGGAATATTTCTTTACCTTCGCTTGCTGCAGCACTTGGGGGGAACGGGGTTGGAGGTGGCTGCGAAGCAAACCATTCTGCCGTCTGCTTGATCTGACTTTCGCTGAGCGCCTGTACGATAGGCCACATATAGATCATAGCCGGCGGATCTGCGCGGCTGCCGTCGCGGAATGCTTTGAGCTGCTCCTCAATATAGGTCTGATTTTGGGCTGCCAGCCGCGGGATGAATCCCAGATCCGGATTATTGCCTTGCGTGCTGTGGCACATATAGCATGAGCTGCGCACTATTTCTGGTGCAGTTTTGGTTGCTTGCTGCGCCTCAGCGCTCATTCCGCAAAGACAAAGCCCGCATACCAACATGTACCCCAGGGTCGCGATCTGTCTTTTCATCGTTGTTACCCTCATATGCGTTTGATGATCTCCGCCTGTATGTTCATGTCTAAAGAGAGCTCTAGGTCTAACTGCACTGTGGCAGAATTTCCATATAGGGGTGGCATTCACCCGGACCTCACCATAACAACCACAAGGCAAGATACAACGTGTTGTTATCCGTTGCGTTGCGTCCGGAGCCGTCATAATTACTCGAGCCTCCGTTGAACTTGTTATAGATCACATACTGCACAGTCGCCTGGACATTGAGAGACGGTAGCCAGGTCCACTGCAGTATCCAGCCATTGCTATTGGGCGAGCCGGTGGCACTGCCAAAGACAGCTGCGGGCGCATACAGTACCGTGTCACTAGTGCCGGTCGTATTGAAATAGCCGATGGTGGGTCCGTAAGTCTCATCCCAGTAGTAACTAGCATCGACTTTCCAGGAATTGAGGTGGTTGCTGCTATTTCCAGCCAGACCGTAAGCGAAACTGGCATTCAGGTCCTGCTTCTCATGTATATAGGTGGCATGCACAGCCAGCGAGTTCTGGCCGGTCATGTACTGATACTGGCTATCCAGACCCACGTCCCGGTAATCATCGGTTGGGCCGGAAAGCAGGTTTCCATTACCTGGATACATATGCGCGGATAGTCCGAACGCGCCCACTTCAAGGTCACTCTGACCGTCGCCAGTGGACCAGGGGTGATCCCAGGCAAACCGTAAGTATGGAGCTAAACCTGAGATCACACCACTTGTGCTGCTGTTGTAAGGCTGGCTGACACCTGCTTGGCTTGAACGGTAAAGACTCATCTCGCCATACCAGGTATTGTCGAGCCAGGCGTAGGCGCCTAAACCAGCCGCGCTCTGCGCCAGCCCTCCGGCGAGCAGGGGTGCTGCGGTTGGCGTGGCCGCCACTCCCGAAGATATGAACGGGAAACCCCAGGCGGGCGTGCTGTTCCACACGTCCTGCACCGTGGGGTTGTTGTTTAGCGTCAATCCCCAGACCATCGTGTGGTCACCCCAGTTCAGGTCGCGCGCATAACGGATATCGGTATTATCTATGCTGAAATGATCGCCGGGCTGATCATAGGTAATCTGGGAGAAAGCCCCCATGTGCTCAGCGATCGCACCCGCATAGAAAAGGCTCAACTGCTGCGGAAACTGCACGGAACCATTCTGGGAATCCGGCTGGGCACTGCGTGTCACCGTATTAGATACAACCATCATTACCGAGAGTGGTGGGAACTGGTCGATGCTGAGCTGCTGGCTGCCGCCGCTCAGCTTTTCCGGACCAAGGACATAACCATGCAGCTTGAAATAGCGGCCGAACGCATTTAGCTGTGGCGCTATCGTATGGCAGGCGCTGCAGGCAAGGCCCGTCTGGCGCGCGTAACTCGGCACCGCTTGAGCCTGCAGGGAAAACAGCGCCAGCGGCAGTCCCAATAGGATCACCGGTAGACGCAGACTGCGTGAGATATTCTTGTACATCAGATGACTCCTGAATTGCGCCATCCATGGTGCGGGATATTCGTTAAATTCAGGCCCGCAGTCTATCGGCTCGCTCCACACCGGAAATTGACCTAGATCAAGAAGTTGTGAAGATGAGCCGTTAGTGCTGCGGGTTTCCCATGGACTCGCACAGGGTTCGCAGGCGCGGCAGATTTAGCAGGCGCACGTCCCTGCGATCCACGGCGATCAAACCATCCTTTTCGAAACGTGCGAACACCCGGCTCACGGTCTCGGTGGCCAGCCGCAGGTAGTTGGCGATGTCGCGGCGCGACATCGCCAGGTTGAATTCGTTGGGTGAATAACCACGCAGCCGGAAACGCTCCGACAGGCCGACGAGAAATGCTGCCAGCCGTTCTTCAGCAGTGAAGTCCCCTGCCAGGGTTGCGGTATCGGAGATGTCCTTGCTCATCAGCCGCATAATCTGCGTAAACAGTCCGCTAATCTGGCTGGCCAACGTGCTGAGCTGTGTATACGGCAGAATGCAAACCGTGGCGGTGTCCAGCGCCAACGCATTACAGACGTGATGGCCCGGATAAATGGCATCCAGTCCTAGCAGTTCACCCGGCAAATGGAAGCCGAGCACATGTTCTCGGCCTTCACTGTCCACAGTATAGCTCTTGTAGGAACCGGCGCGCACCGCATAGATCGCCCCAAACTTGTCGCCGATGCGGAACAGATGGTCGCCTTCGTGGTGGGGCCCCTGGCGTTCGACCAAAGCATCCAGGCGTTCCAGATCATGGCCATACAGCCCACGCGGCAGGCACAGTTCCTGCAGCGAGCAGGTCATACAGGCTTCGCGTAAAACGCTAGTTACTTCAGCAGAAGAGGTTGGCATTGTCCCTATTGCCCCAGACTTGAGAGGCTTAAGGATAACCCATTTGTGCCATGCTCAGAAGCAGTATATTCCGTGGTGGTTACAGTCGCTGATTCCTATACGACACGCGAATAGGTACTGGCGGCTTTTTCCCTCGGCAGATAGGCATCGAAAACCATGGCCAATGCGCGACGCAGGAAACGCCCGCGCGGCAACACCAGCAGCCTGTCGGCTTCCACCCGCACCAGTTTGTCAGCCTCCAAGGGTTGCAACGCCACCAGTTCGCGGGCGAAATACTCGCGGAACACTAAATTATGGCGGCGTTCGATGACATCGAACGGCAATTCCTCATAGCACATGAGCCGGCCGATGACATCGGCACGCGCGCAATCATCGGCTGTCATGAAATAACCACGTTCGATTGGCAGGTTACCGGCATCCAGGGGCGCATAGTAGCAATCCAGGGTCTTGGCGTTCTGGGCATATACATCGCTCACATGGCTGATGGCGGTCATGCCGAACCCCACAAGGTCCAGGCCCGCGTGGGTCGAATAGCCCTGGAAGTTGCGCTGCAGGGTGCCGTGGATACGGGCCTGCACCAGATCGTCGTCTGGAAGGGCGAAATGGTCCATGCCCAGGTATTCATAGCCATGCCCGGTCAGCACTTCCACCGCGCACTGCAGCAAATGCAGCCGCAGATCGGCATTCGGGAGTTCGGTACTGTGGATATGCTGCTGGGCTTTGAAATACT
The DNA here is from genome assembly GCA_021779005.1 of Pseudomonadota bacterium. Lineage (GTDB taxonomy): Bacteria > Pseudomonadota > Gammaproteobacteria > Natronospirales > REEB76 > REEB76. The sequence goes on along the minus strand of JAJYBN010000012.1, from coordinate 4,820 downwards.
GTGGCAGATGCGCATAACCGTAGACCGCCACCCGGTCAGGACGCGCCTCGGCCACCGCCCCCAGGGTCGCGGTGAAGCCGGCTTCCGTCTGTCGTGGCAAGCCATAGATGAGGTCCGCCGATACTGAACAGAACCCGGCGCGGCGTGCGGCGGTGATGAGCTCCAGGCAATGCTGCGGATCCTGTACCCGATTGATTGCTTCCTGCACCTGCGGATCGAAATCCTGGAATCCATAACTGATGCGGTTGAATCCGATCTCGGCTAGAGTCTGTAGGCGCGCCACCGTAAGGCCGCGTGGATCGGCCTCGATGGAAAATTCCCGTAGCGCACGTTCCTCGAGCGTGAACACCTCGCGCAGGGTATTGAATAGAGCGATGAGTTGTTCGTCGGTCAGATAGGTGGGGGTGCCGCCCCCCAGGTGCAGTTGGCGCACCGGCCGGTCGCGGTCGAAGCGCTGCCCCTGCAGGTGGACCTCCCGGTGCAGGCGTCGCAGATAGGCGGCGATGCGTTCCGGCCTGCTGGTGATAAGCCGGCTGCAGCCGCAGTAAAAGCATGGGCTCTTGCAGAACGGCAGATGCACGTACAGCGACAGCGGGCTGGGGATGAAATCCTCGTTGCTGCGCTTCACCGCTCGCAGGTACGCTGCCTCATCCACCGCTGGCCCGAACTGCCGGGCGGTCGGGTAGGATGTGTAACGTGGTCCTGCCACATCGTAACGGCGTACGAGCTCGGGATCGAAACCGATGGCAGACATGGCATATTTAACTTGCATACATGCGGGCATACGCTAAGCCCAGCATGCCGGTCCGGCCATGATATGGATCAAGTCCCTATCAGGTTCCCGCCTCGGCATGCGTTTCCAAGGCCCTGAGCGCCCCCTGCTTCGCCCATTCCCGGCCTCTTTCAAAGAGTTGCCGCAAGGATTTGGCGGTTACAGCTCGATTGACGCGTCGTGCATCTTGATCTCGGTCCACATGGCATTGACGATGCCAAACGCACACGCCAGCAACACACCCAGAATCCAGGCGAAATACCACATGATTTCTATTCCTCAGTAAAGAGTTTGCTTGTGCTCACGCACGTAGGCTTCCGTCACCTTGCCGCGCAGCACACTGAACACCCAGCTTGTATACAGGACCACGATTGGCAGGAATACCAGCACAGCCACCAGCATGATGAACAGGGTGCGCTGGCTCGAAGATGCATCCCAGAGTGTGAGGCTGACGGACGGATCCAGCTCCGAAGGCAGAAGGAACGGAAACAGGCTTAAAGCCGCCGTGAAGATCACGCCGGTTACGCCAAGTGCACTGCACAGGAAACTTATGCCGCCCTGCCGCCACCATGCAAACAGGCAGGCGAGCAACGGACCCATAAACCCGATGATGGGCGCTAGCATGGCCCAGGGATGACGCGTATAGACTGAGAGCCAGATACCCGGCACCCGGATGACCTGTTTTGCGAACGGGTTGGATGGTGCGGATGGATCGAGTGCGCTAGTGATAGCGAATCCATCCAGGCGCGCGAGCCATAGGCCGCCCACGGCGAACAGCAGTATCAATACGCCTGCAGCTACCAGCAACACCCGGCGTGCACGCTCAGCTACGTCTCCGGCAGTCTTCATCAATAACCAGGCAGCCCCATGCATCAGCAGCATGGCCACGGAGGCCAGGCCGCACAACAATGCGAATGGCTGCAGCAGTCCGAACAGACCGCCCGTATAAACCAGCCGCAATTCAGCGGTGAAATGGAACGGCAGACCCAGGAACAGGTTGCCCACCGCCACTCCAAACAACAAAGCTGCCACCAGGCCCGCGATCGAAAGTATCGTGTCCCAGGTCGCACGCCAGCGTGGATCCGCCACTTTGCTGCGGAAATCGATGCATACCGGCCGCACGATGAAGGTCAGCAGCACCAGGAACATGGCGGCGTACAGACCGGAGAAAGCCGCCGCGTATAGCAACGGGAAAGCCGCGAACACGGCGCCGCCTCCCAGGACAAACCACACCTGGTTGCCATCCCATACCGGGCCGATGCTGTTAACGGCCACACGCCGCTGGTCGTCATTGCGCGCCACGAACAGCAATTGCCCAGCCACGCCCAGATCAAAACCATCCATGACCGCGAAGCCGGCGATCAGTACCGTCAGCAACAGCCACCAGATCAGCCGCAGGCTTTCGTAGCCCATTGGGATGTTCATGATCCACCTTCGGTGTGCATAGCATGCTGGCTGCTGGCTCCGCCGATTGGAATCGTTACAGGCCCGAGGCGCGCGTAGCGCAGCATCAGATAGATATCCACCACGGCGAGAATTGAATAAAACAGCAAGAAGCCGATAAGACTGCCGAGCACCTGCCAGCCGCTCACACTGGACACCCCCAACTGCGTTGGCAAGACACCGTCGATCACCCAAGGTTGCCGGCCTACTTCCGCCACGATCCAGCCGAGTTCGGCCGCGATCCACGGCAGCGGCAAGGAAAACGCAGCTAGCACCAGGAACTTACGGTGGCGCTCGAAACTCTGGCGTGCGGATACGTAGAACGCGAATGCGAACATGGCAATGAACAGGAATCCAAGCCCCACCATCACGCGGAACGACCAGAACAGCAGACCTACGGGCGGTATCGTGCTACGCGCGGCACGTTCGATGTCGCTATCACTCGCAGTCGATGGATCCACCCCGGCGGCACGCAACAGCAACGCATAACCGAGGTTATCGACATGCGCCTGCAGGGTTGCGCGCGCCAAGGCATCATCCGGATGCGCGTGCAGCGTGGCAAGTGCGCGGTACGCCAGGATCCCATCGCGGATGCGCGTGTCCGCTTCCTGCACCAGATCGTTGATGCCCGCCACTGGCGTATCCAATGAGCGGGTGGCGATCAGGCCCAGTAACCAGGGTACCCGCAGGGCATAGCGCGTGGTTTGATCCTTGGCATCCGGGATGCCGAATACAGTGAAACTGGCCGGCGGTGCGGTAGTCTCCCACTCCGACTCGATAGACGCGATCTTCATCTTCTGGTTGAGGCTGGCTTCATAGCCGCTTTGATCACCGAGCACCACCACGCAGAGTGACGCCGCCAGTCCAAAACTGGCAGCCACCGCGAACGAACGTTTGGCAAATGCCACATGACGGTTGCGCAGCAGGTAGTAGGAACTGATGGCCAGTACGAATACCGAGCCCACCACATATCCGGCACCCACGGTATGCACAAACTTGGCCTGCGCCACCGGATTGAAGATAACAGCGCTCATGCTGGTGACTTCCATGCGCAGGGTTTCGTAATTGAAATGCGCGCCGACCGGGTTCTGCATCCAGCCGTTGGCAATCAGTATCCACAAGGCCGAAAGGTTGGAACCGAGTGCCACCAGCCAGGTGACAGCCAGATGCTGGTTCTTGGACAAGCGGTTCCAGCCAAAGAAGAACAGGCCCACGAAGGTGGATTCCAGGAAAAACGCCATCAATCCCTCGATGGCTAGCGGCACGCCGAAAATGTCACCCACATAGTGTGAGTAATAAGCCCAGTTGGTGCCGAACTGGAACTCCATGGTGATGCCGGTGGCCACGCCCATGGCGAAGTTGATGCCGAACAATTTGCCCCAGAACCGCGTCATTTCCCGCCAGATCGGGCGGTTGGTCATCACATACACGGATTCCATGATCGCCAGGATGAAAGAAAGCCCCAAAGTCAGCGGCACGAACAGAAAGTGGTACAGGGCCGTGAGCCCGAACTGCATGCGCGACAGTAATACGGGATCTAGTTCAGTCATGCGGAGCACCTTGCAGGATCTGGATAGATGTCCCGCTGCCCAATAGATGCACAGCCGTGGCATGCGAACCCGTATGGGGTGGAGGGGCACTGAAGAACAGCGCCCATATCAGGGATAGTGCGACGGCCTTGAACAACAGGACCAGTACAATCTCGCGCCCCAGTTTTCCAGGCCGCTTTGCCAGTGTTTCGGACTGAACCATAAGGTCTCCCCTGACTGCCAGCGCAGACTAAATCTTACGACAGGCTTAGGCCTTGTTCTAGGTCAAAACTGCCATCCCATGCCACGCGGCTACGCCCGCCGGGATACTGCATCGCCTGCACATCCGATATGGGGACCGGCGTGCTGCTTGCGTGCCGTTATTTTGCGCGGCATATCCACGCCGGTAATGCGTCCCTTGTTGCGTGCGGCATAGAACACCGACTTGCCTTTCTCGGTACCGTACTCTTTTTCTATCTGCCGCAGGAGCTTGCGGCCCTTAGTGGTCAATGGCATCTCGGCCTCCTTCGTCCCTTGCAAGGATCACGTCATACACTCTCTAACTCTACATGGTCCAGTTCGCTCTGCAGGCGCGCGTGGAATCCATCCGGTTTGAGTGCCAGCACCTCGGCCGCGGAGGTCTGCGCCGGC
>JAJYBN010000012.1:0-415 GCA_021779005.1 Pseudomonadota bacterium | reverse complement strand
AGACGCTCCGCGACACTGCCCATGGCCAGTCGTTCGAACCCGCCGCGTTGCACCGTACCCATGATAACCAAATCACTATGCTGGGCGACGGCGAACTCGGTGATTACGCGGCCAGGATCGCCATCCAGCATATGCGTGTGTGCCGGTGAGATTCCAAACATCTTGCACAGTGTCTGCAATGCCTCGGTGTGCATATCCCGAAGTTTCTGTATCAGCGCCACATCCGGCATCCAGCCGCTGAGTACCTCGGGATCTACTGGAAAAGGCACGTATTCAAACACATGCACCACATCCACCTGCGCACCGCATTGCGTAGCCAGCTGATTGGCCATGCTCAGGATGAGCGCATTGAGTTCATGGGGTCGGTCATGCTCATCCAGCGGGTCGACCGCGGCCAGGATGCGCTTGGGCAGCG
>JAJYBN010000011.1 GCA_021779005.1 Pseudomonadota bacterium | reverse complement strand
GTTCCACCCCGACATGCTGGTGGTCATGCTGGAATTAACGCTCGCGAATCCCGCCGTGCTGAAAAACCGGTTGCACAATCTGACCCTCAAAGTGAGTCCCGGCGAACATGGCCAGGTGCGCGAATTGTACGAACTTGGCCACCTGATAGCACGTATCGAGAGATCGGACGCGCCGCTCACCGAAGCGCACATCAAAATAGAGATTTCACCTGATCATTTATCCATAGAGATGACTCCGATCATAAACCGTGTGGTTCAGCCATGAAGCGCGTGTATCTGCATGCACTTGGCATCATCAACGCGTTGGGCAACAATGAGGGCAGCATTCGCGCCGGCTTGCTTAATGGTTCCACTGCCGGAATGCAATCGCGAGATAATCTGATAACCGGCCGCAAGGTTTGCGTGGGCGCAGTAATGAGCGATCTGCCTGAACTGGAACCGCAATGGACACAGTATGCGTCGCGTAATAATCGTCTTCTGCGCGCCGCGACCCTTCAGATCCACAACCAAATTGAATCCGCTCTCGCCCGTTATGGAGCGACGCGTATAGGCATCGTGCTAGGAACCAGTACCGCGGGTATCGCCGAAGGTGAGCGTGGACTGGCTGCTTATCTGCGTGATGGTGTGTTCCCGGAGGATTTCAGTTATTTGCAGCAGGAAATCAGCAGTCCCAGTGAATACCTGCGCAACGCATTGGGCGTATACGGTCCGGCTTGGACCGTATCCACTGCCTGCACTTCCAGCGCCAAGGCATTTTCTTCGGCCCGGCGCCTGCTCAATACCGGGCTATGCGATGCGGTGATCGTGGGCGGAGTAGATTCAATCTGTCGCCTCACACTCAATGGTTTTGCGTCGCTGGAATCGCTATCAAGACAGATTTGTAATCCATTCAGCAAGAACCGTGACGGCATTAACATCGGCGAAGGTGCGGCGATATTCCTGATGAGCCGTGAACCAGGCCCGGTCTGCTTGCTCGGTATCGGTGAATCATCTGATGCCTATCATATCTCCGGCCCCGATCCTGAAGGATGCGGTGCTGAGCTCGCGATGCGTCAGGCGCTTTCAAACGCAGGTGTTAAGCCAGAGGCGGTGGATTATATGAATTTACACGGTACCGCAACTATCGAAAATGATCTGATGGAAAGTCATGTGGTGAAGCGTGTGCTAGGGCCGACGGTACCGTGCAGTTCCACCAAACCACTGGTAGGCCACATGCTGGGTGCGGCCGGTGCCACAGAGATCGCGTTCTGCTGGATGTTGTTGACGGAAACTGCTCCCATGCGACTCCCACCGCATATCTGGGATGGCGAAATCGATCCTGAGCTAGCACAGTTGAACTTGTATACGTATCACAGCGCCCAGCGAGCCTGCCGTATCGCGGTCAGTAATTCATTTGCATTCGGTGGCAATAACGCATGTATTGTGCTGGGTCACGGCTAATGAACGAAGTATTCCCTTCTGCCGCGGAACTGCTACCTCATCAGGGACGTGCAGTACTAATAGATGAAGTGCTAATAAATTCCGAGGACGGCATTCATGTTAATGCGCTTATAACCCGCGAGCATCCCTTCTATATCGCCAATTATGGTGTGCCTTCTTGGGTTGGTATCGAACTCATGGCGCAAGCTATTGCTGCACATGCTGGATTAAAAGGACGTCGCTCAAACAAACCCCCGCGGATCGGCATGTTGTTAGGTACACGCCGGTATCAGTCCACGACCCCGTACTTTCATGAAGGCGAGCGGCTGGAAATCCTCGCCGAGCGGGAATACGGAGATGCCGGCAGCATCGCCGCATGCGCCTGTACAATCCTCTGTGACAGGAAGACGTTGGCACAAGCAACTCTCATAATTGTTGAAATCGGCTAGGAGAATATGTAGTGAGCAAATCCAAAAGAGTTTTGGTCACTGGCGCGAGCGGTGGCATCGGCAGAGCAATTGCCCGCGAGCTCGGTGCTGCCGGTTTTGATGTCAGTTTGCATTACCATCGCAATACCGCGAAAGCGGATGCGCTGGCACGGGATATCATTGCCGCCGGTGGCAGCGCGCATACACTTAGCTTTGATCTCGCCGATCGTAGTGCCACCAAAAGTGCTTTACAGACTGAATTGGATGAACGAGGAGCTTACTGGGGCGTGGTATGCAACGCTGGAATCACCGCGGATAACACATTCCCTGCGATGTCAGGCGAAGACTGGGATCGTGTCATAGCCGTCAATCTGGGCGGCTTCTACAATGTGCTGCATCCCCTGGTGATGCCACTGGTACGTTTGCGCGATGGCGGCCGCATCGTCACCATCACATCCATGGCAGGTCTGAGCGGCAACCGTGGTCAGACTAATTACAGCGCAGCTAAAGCCGGCGTGATCGGAGCCAGCAAAGCACTGGCAGTGGAACTCGCCAGCCGCAGAATCACAGTCAACTGTATAGCGCCGGGGCTAATCGAAACCGAGATGCTGCATGGACTACCACTTGAAGAAATCATCAAGCTAATCCCACTCGGCCGTCTTGGACGTCCCGAGGAGGTCGCAGGACTTGTGGCATTTCTGTTTTCTGAATCCGCCGGTTATATAACACGTCAGGTATTTTCAGTTAATGGCGGGTTATTTTAGACGTAACGAGATGAATTATTATGCACTTAGGGAAAGCAAATAAATAAAAATTCAAGCACAATACAGATTCTGAAGTCAGTTAGGTTCTTAAATGTTCTCTCGCAATATTGATAAATTAATACATTACCTACCTTCTAGGTAGGTTTGACACCAACCATGTATACCAGCGTCTCCTCGCGTTGCCCCGGTAGCGGTACCCGCCGCAAACGGCATAGTTCCAATATGCCAGCTATAGTAGTCCGACTCCACCAGCGATAAGGTAATAACACATTCTGTGGTTCATAAATAAAGCCTGCTGCTCGTATCATCGACAAATATTCATCGGCACTTCGCTGCGCTTCCATTGGATGTCGGAACAACATCCGGATGAATAATGTTTGGATATAGGCACACGTGGATTCTGCAAACAGCAGTAGACCGCCGGGTTTGAGTACACGGTAAAATTCTTTCAACGCCTTTTCCTGATGTATAAGGTGATGGAAGGTCTGATGACAAAATATTAAATCAATGCTTTTGTCCAGTAAGGCAATGGCAGCACAATCGCCTTTCAAAAGATCCACGTTGAGCCCTTTTTTTATAGCTTGCCTACGGGCGCGCACAAGCGCTTTATCCTCAGCATCTAAACCAATAAGCCGTTGTGGACGAAATCTGGACTGCAACAAATGCAATGCCCTACCTTGACCGCAACCAACGTCTAGAACAACAGGATAAACTTCCCGTGGTGCACTGATCAGACGCACCAAATCATCGAGGGTGATTTGTATAACATGTCGTTCCCAGGTATACGTGCCCAGAAACCAGAAGCCAAAGAGGGATTCCGGAATATAAATTCGTCGACTTGGCACAGACGCCCCGACAATTAGTTGCTCGCCTTCCAACATCGCCATTCAATCTCCGGCTGGACACTGTTACATACAAGTGTATCCACAAAGGAAGGCAAAATTATAGTGCTTCAGTAGAAAGTTTATCAAAATCTAAACCGATCTAAAAAGATACAAAGATCACCGCATCCTTACCAGGCCAATTGTAAATATCAACTAAATAATTTAGTGGTTGACGCCTGCACACGACGTGCGAGTTGGTAAACGCGACATGGATGGTTAGCTGTCGAAGTCTTTGGATGAAGTATGGAATGGTGGGCCTGCCAGGACTCGAACCTGGGTCCAAGGGATTCACATATCCCCGTCGTTTCCGGTGGGTGTGGACTATCTCATCACCCGCTGCATGTGCTGGTAGGGCGCGGGAGGCTTGAACCTGTCATTAAGGGCGCTGTAACCCTCAGGTAGTCTCTGCACCTCCCGGCGATGTACCGCCGGCTTGGCTCAGGGTTGCCAGCGGCCAAGCGGTTGTGGGTTCCCTGAACTCATTCCGTTTGAGCTGCGTGATAGTGCATGAGCGCATCACTGTGCCTGCCAAGCTTGTCGAGAGCTTCACCCCATTGCAGTTCCAGCGCACGCCAGCCGGGTGTGTATCGCGCGGCAAGCGCGTATTTCTTGACGGCATCTTTATAGTTGCCTTGTGCGGCTAGGGCATCACCCCAGTATTTGAGCGGATCACACCAGTGCGGGCCGCGCTGGTTGGCTTGCTGGAATCTGATGATGGCGTTCTGGTAATCACCGCGACGTAGCAAAGCCAAACCCCAGCTCTCGTATGGCTGGGGCAAAGACGGCGCCAGCACCACAGCGGCGGAGTAATCCTTCTGCGCCTGTAACCAGTTGCCGCGATGTGCGGCGATATCCCCTTTGAAGCTGTAACAGTCCACGAAGCTCCCGCCCTTGGCGATGGCCATATCCGCCTTGACCGGATGACCGGCCAGTTCCTCGGCCAAACCCAGAGTGCATTGAGGCGGGCTGTTGAAATCGCTCTGCAGCATCGGGAACTGGGTAATCATGGTGTCGACATCTTCCAGCTCGTTCACCGCTTGCGGATAATTATGCTGATCCAGGGCCATGAGGCCCTGCACATAGTGCGTCGCGGCCATTACATAGTGGTCACTACCCGCACTTGGCGCGGTTTGCAGGATAAATACAGCCTGCCGAAGCGCATGCATGCGCGTCAGCATTTCGGCGTCCAGTTGCGTTTCCTGGTTGGTGAGCGTGCCTTGACCACTGTGGGCGGTTTCATCAGCCACCAGTTCCTGGTGTACCGCTGGCAAGTCCATGCGCAATTGATCCTGGTTCGAATAATACAGCTCCGGCATGTGCGCGCCGAACCATGAACCCCGACGCGCATGCTGTTCCATGCTAAGACCCGTCTGATACGCGGCTTCCTGCTCACCAAGCTGAATCTGTGCGTTCTGAAGGTTCGCATAGGCTATCCAGAACTTGGGATTGAGACGCAGGGCCTCGCGGTACTTATCCACGGCGGCAGCGTTCTGGTTCAGATCAGCCAGCCCATTCCCCCATGCATTCATGAGCCAAGGACGGTCCCGGGCGGAGGCCGCCGGATACACTTCCTGTACGAGGGTGATGGCATCCGCGTCCCGGTCGTGTTCCTCGAGATAATTGGCGAAATTGTAGGGTTCGGCCTGACCATAGACATATTCAGCGGCACTCGTCAGGAGCGCCGGTAGCGTATTCGGAGCACCTGAAAATGTCTTGGCGATAAAGCCGGTGCCACGTACCGTGAACGCAATCTGTGTTCCTTGCTGCACCACGTCACCGTTGATCTGAATCTCGTGACCCAGCCAGTCATTCAGGTTGCGGCGTATGTCGCCGATCGTGACGTGTAGGTTTGGCACCTGTAACTTGATGTCATTGCTCCATGCGTCCTGCACGACAAGTGAAGTCTGCTGGCTGCGCGTCGCCACCTGGAGGATATGGAGCTGATCTAGAAAATCACTGGCTACCACTGTCCCGTTGTTGCCCACGGCTGCGAATCCTGGTGGCACCTGGAATTGGTTCACCACCACTGACTGGTCTCTGAGAGCGTCAATGACTCCATATACGATGACAGCCAGCACCGCCAGCGCCACCAGGCTCAAAACGGACTGGTACACAGTGCGCATCCGATCGTGCAGGTATTGACTGCGCAACTGTTTATGCTGCGAGCGCAGCACTTTACTCTGGAGTTTCAGGTTCTCTTCGTGCAGTGTGCGGGTATGCTCAAGATGCTCGCGTTGGATCCTGGACAAGGCAATCTGCTCATCCAGATAATCGGCCGTGCGTGCCGATATCTTTTGGCCCTTGCCAGCCTTGCCCAAGGCGAGTGAAGCTGCAAGACCTTTGTCATTGTCCGATAGGTTATCGTTCATGGCTGATCCCGATGGGTCGCCTTGCCGGGGCCTTAGGATACTCCCGGCCGAGGATGAGGCACATTGGGTCAAAGTTCCTCGCGGAGTTGCCGAGCACCCTTGTCTCGGAATCACACCACCAGTAACGCTGACTTTGACAGTGCCTGGCAGGTACGATTTTGTAGGGCACACCCCTAAAAAAAGCAATCCCCGTTACCGGGGATTGCTCGAGTGGAAACGAACTGTTCGGTGTCTCAGCGCCGGAGGCGCCGCAGACCCACCAGCATACCGATCATCAGAATGCCCAGTCCGAAGATGCCCAGCGTAGCTGGCTCGGGCACCGCCGTGTACAGAACGAAGTCCGCGCCCAACAGGATGTTGCCGTTGTTCTTACCACTCTGGTCGGTTAGTGAGGGCGTGACCCAGATATTGGTGATGCCGACAAGGTCCGCCTCGGTGAAGTTAAATGAACAGATCTCTGCAAAATTTGTGCAGCTTGCCAGCGGGGTCGATGCTAAAACTGTTGGTGTGCAAGAGCCGCCTACCATGCAATCGGCGCCAAGCAGATAAGCTGTCTCGTCGCCACCCGGGTAGCCTATTCCGTTGACCGAAGCGAGGTTAATCGTCAGGCTGCCCCATCCGGTGAGTGCACTGATGTTTAAGTCAATCATCTGCCACGGCGTGGTGCCGATCTCATCCTGGCTGCAGGAGTTATGTATTGGTTTCTGATTGCATGCGACGCCAAGGCCGGTTTCGTCGGGAGAGGGGTTCTTGTAAGTCATTGCGGCGGGTGTCCAGACGCCATTGTCCAGCTCCCAGCCTGTGAGTGTCAGGGTGCCGTGCGGATCACCGATCACTGGGGATGTCCAACTTTGGGAGCCAGCAGCACCGGCAAGATTAACGTGGATGGGCATAGCATTGGCACCGAACGCCAAGCATCCCAGACCGCCCCCCATAAGTACTGAGAAGAAGAGTGACTTACGCATGTTCTTGTCCCTTATTTGAGCGTTTGATTATTGTGACGTTTCTGCGACTAAAAAAACGAGCAATTCTAATGCCAAAATAAACTTACTTGCATAATCAATCAACTAGGAAACACTGGTCCCTGCAGCCCTCACCAGGTGTAAAGTTTTCCGACAATATTTATACATTGTTCGCGTAACTACGGACAGAAGACACATGTAATACTAAATTCATGGTGGGCCCGCCAGGACTCGAACCTGGGACCAAGGGATTATGAGTCCCCTGCTCTAACCAACTGAGCTACAGGCCCATGACTTTCGTGACGGATTATAACAATCCCTTATAAATACAAAGGCCGCGCTCAGCGCGGCCTTTGCTGTGTGCTATGCATTCTATATCAAGACGATGATTCGTCCAGGAAGCTGCGCAGCTGATCGGAACGCGACGGATGCCGCAGCTTGCGCAGTGCCTTGGCTTCGATCTGGCGAATGCGTTCGCGAGTCACGTCGAACTGCTTGCCGACTTCTTCCAGGGTGTGGTCGGTATTCATGTCGATACCGAAACGCATGCGCAGTACCTTGGCCTCACGCGGCGTGAGGCTGGCCAGCACCGAGTGGGTCTGTTCGCGCAGGCCTTCGGAGGTGGCGGCATCCACCGGTGAGGTGACCGACACGTCTTCGATGAAATCACCCAGATGCGAGTCTTCGTCATCGCCGATGGGGGTCTCCATGGAGATCGGTTCCTTGGCGATCTTCAGCACCTTGCGCACCTTGTCCTCGGGCATCTCCATCTTCACCGCCAGCTCCTCGGGGGTCGCTTCACGGCCCATCTGTTGCAGCATCTGGCGGCTGATGCGATTCAGTTTGTTGATGGTCTCGATCATGTGCACCGGGATGCGGATGGTACGCGCCTGGTCGGCGATCGAACGGGTGATTGCCTGACGGATCCACCAGGTCGCGTAGGTCGAGAACTTGTAGCCGCGGCGGTATTCGAATTTATCCACCGCTTTCATGAGACCGATGTTGCCCTCCTGGATCAGGTCCAGGAACTGCAGGCCGCGGTTGGTATATTTCTTGGCGATGGAGATCACCAGGCGCAGGTTGGCTTCCACCATCTCCTTCTTGGCGCGGCGTGCCTTGGCCTCGCCGATGGACATCTGGCGGTTGATCTCCTTGAGTTCCTGGATGGAAAGGTGCGCTTCGTGCTCGATGGCCGTGAGCCGGTGCTGCAGACGCACCACCTCTTCTTTCTGGTGCCCTAGGGCCGAGGACCATTTGCGCTTGGATTTGATCTGCCGGTCTATCCAGCGCACGTTGGTTTCGTTCTCCGGGAAGCTCTTAATGAAATCTTTGCGCGGCATGCCAGCCTTGGCTACGCACAGGCCCATGATCTGGCGCTCGTGGGAACGGATGGTCTCCACCACGCGGCGCAGTCCACCGGTGAGCATGTCGGTCATGCGCGGCGTGAGCTTCAGTTGCATGAGTGCTTCAGCGAGCTGTTTGCGCACCCGGATGGTGCTCTTGTGGTCGGTGCCATGTTTGGCGATGGCCTTGAGTACCTTGTCATGCAGCTTCTTCAGCTGTTTAAAGCGGCGCGCGGCCTCTTCTACATCGGGCCCGGTATCCACCGGGCTGGCATCGTCATCCGTGCTGCTGTCGTCATCCTCGTCGTCACCCGCTTTGCCGGATTTGGCCTTGACTGGCACCTCTTCCTCGTCGCTGGCCTCGGCATCTTCCTCGACCGGTGGCGCTTCGACGACTGGTGGCGCTTCCACATGCGGCGCGGGTTCCTGTACCGAATTGTCAGCATTCGGGTCGATGAACCCGGTGATGATGTCTGTGAGCTTGGTACGCCCTTCTGCGATGCCATCATATTCATATAGCAGCAGTGCCGAAGACGCGGGATAGGTAGCCACCGACGCCAGCACCTGCGTGAGGCCTTCCTCGATGCGTTTCGCGATCTTGATCTCGCCTTCACGGGTGAGCAGTTCCACCGTGCCCATCTCGCGCATGTACATGCGCACCGGGTCGGTGGTGCGGCCGAATTCCGCATCCAGTGCGGCGAGGGCGGCGGCGGCTTCTTCCGCCGCTTCATCGTCATCAGCCGAGGAGGCCGGTGCTTCGGTGAGCAACAGTTGATCGGCATCCGGTGCTTCTTCGTGTACCGGGATGCCCATGTCGTTGATCATCGCGACGATCTCTTCGATCTGCTCGGGATCGACGATCTCATTGGGGAGATGATCGTTCACCTCCGCATACGTCAGGTAGCCCTGCTCCTTGCCTTTGGCGATCAGGAGTTTGAGCTTCGACTGCTTGTCTTCTTTCATGTCGGCCATAGTGTCTCGGGTGAAAAACGGCGCCTGTGGGGCGCCGGAAGTGAACCGTTAATTTTATCAGAAAATCTGGATTTTTCCAGGTAAATCAAGTGCTTCATGGCTTGGGTACGCCTGGATCACCAGGCCGTGCCTTGAGCAGGTTGGATAACTCAGCCTTTTCAACCGCTTCCAGGGGTCGTTGCCGGGATACCTCTAGAAGCGCCGTGAGCCGCTGCTCTGCGGGCCGGCGGCCCTCCAGATCGGCCATCACGGCACGAAATTCACTTTCCATGGCGTCCCCAGGAATGACCATTTCCGCTTGGGCAAGTTTCATGAGATGGCTCCCGATATCGGTATCCCGCCAGTGCTCAATCAGGCCTGCCCCGGAGATATGGGGGTGGGCCCGAGCAAATTCCAGTACGGCCCTCAGGACTTCAGCGCCCTTCAGGTTCAAGCCTTCCAGCGCTTTTGGGTCGCCCGCCAGGGTTGCCAGATCTGGACGGTTTAACAATAACGCGATGGCCTTGCGCATCGGGCCCGTCAGGCTCGGGCGGGCCGCTGGACTGGCCTTAACTGCCGGTTCTCCATAACCGGATGTCTGGGTCTGACTAAGCATAGTCAATTTCCCGGAATCTACCTGTGCGCGACGCGCCAATTCGGTGATCAGCATCTCCCGATAGACCCCGGCCGGCAGGCGCAACAGATGGGGCCGTGCCAGCTCCACCAGCCGCGCGCGCCCCTCCAGGCTCCCCAGATCGGTCCGTGCTGTAAGGCTGTCCAGCAGAAAACTGGACAGGGGCACCGCTTCTTTGAGGCGGGCCTCAAACCCGTCCTTGCCTTCCTTGCGCACCACCGAATCCGGATCCTCAGCTTCCGGTAGAAACAAAAATTTGATCTGCCGGCCTTCGCCCGCTTCGGGCAAGGCATTTTCCAGCGCCCGCCAGGCAGCGGCACGTCCGGCCCGATCGCCATCGAAACAGAACACTACTTCGGAAGTCACCCGGAACAGGCGTTGCAGGTGTTCGCTGGTGGTGGCCGTCCCCAGGGTCGCGACTGCATATCGGATCGCATGCTGATGCAGCGCCACCACATCCATATAGCCTTCTACCACCAGCAGCCGCCGGATATCACGCAGCGCCTGGCGGACCTCATAGAGACCGTAGAGTTCCCGGCCCTTGTGGAACAGCGGGGTTTCAGGAGAATTGAGATACTTGGGCTCCTCCTTACCAAGGACCCGGCCACCGAAGGCGATGATGCGTCCGCGGCTGTCGCGGATTGGAAACATGATGCGTTCACGAAAGCGGTCATAATACCGGCCGTCATCACGCCGGATGATGAGTCCAGCCGCGCTCAGATTTTGGCGTCCCGGCTCTTCCCCACCAAGGGCTTTCAGCACGGTATCCCAGCCGGTAGGCGCGAAGCCGATGCCGAACTCAGCAGCGATCTCGCCACTCAGTCCACGGGCCTTGAGATAGGTGACGGCCTCGGGTGACGCCTTGAGGGCTTCACGGTAGAGGCGCGCTGCCTGATCCAGCACTGCAGACAACGGCGCGAAATCAGAACGTGGTTCACCCGCTTCCTGTGGTATCTCCAAGCCCGCGATGGAGGCCAGCTGGCGCACAGCCTCGACAAAATCCAGATGTTCGTAATCCATGAGAAAACCGAGCGCCGTACCGTGGGCGCCGCAGCCGAAGCAGTGGAAAAACTGCTTGCTGGGGCTGACGGTGAACGACGGGGTCTTCTCGTTATGGAAGGGGCAGCAGGCGGTGAACTCCCGGCCGTGTTTCTTGAGCGGTACTCGCGCATCGATCACTTCCACGATATCCACGCGGCTTACAAGCTCGTCGATGAAACTCTGTGGAATACGCGCCATTGCTATACATGCTGGTGGGTGAGGCATACCGGGCGGGAAGCGTGCCTGAAGTAAAGCGCCCGAGCACGCCACCCTTCGCCCCTCGCCTCACAGAAATAGTAAGGATAGTGCATACCAGCCGGCCGCAGAGGCCAGCCACAGATTTCAGCCACCCAGTTTGTTCTTGATGCGGGCACTTACCGCGCCCATATCGGCACGGCCCTGCACCTGTGGCTTCAGCAGGCCCATGACCTTGCCCATGTCCTTGATGGAGGCGGCCGCACTGGCCTTGATAGCGTCGGTGATCAACCGATCCAGCTCGGCTTCCGAAAGCTGTGCCGGCAGGTAGGACTGTATCAGTTGTATCTCCGACAATTCCTGGTCTGCCAGATCCTGACGCTTGCCTTTCTCATACTGCGTGACCGAATCGCGGCGCTGTTTTTGCATCTTGTCCAGCACCACCAGCACCTGGGCATCATCCAGAGAAATACGTTCATCCACTTCACGCTGCTTGATGGCAGCCAGGATCAGACGGATCACCGACAAACGTGCTTTATCGCCGGCACGCAGCGCGTCTTTCATATCGTTAGTAATCTTTTCTTTCAGTGACATGGATTATCACCACCCTGAAAAACATTGCGGCGCTTTCCGGTTGAAAAGCGCCGCATTCGTTATCTAAATCTGATGAACCAGGTTGTGAGACCGGGTTAGAACATGCGTACGCGGCGCGACTGTTCGCGGGACAGCTTCTTCAGATGACGCTTCACGGCGGCGGCCTGTTTGCGCTTGCGCTCCTGCGTGGGTTTCTCGTAAAACTCGCGGCGGCGCAACTCGGTCATCACCCCGGCCTTCTCACAGGAACGTTTGAAACGCCGCAGGGCGGCGTCAAAATGCTCATTTTCCTTCACGCGTACGCTGGGCATTCAATCCTCACCTCAACTTGAAACCGAAGCGGCACGGGCGGCCTCGGAAGGGGCGGGAATTCTACCGACCGGCGTGTAGAATTGCAAAATAATGAGGACGCCATGAGAGTTCTGGGGATCGAAACTTCCTGTGATGAGACC
>JAJYBN010000220.1 GCA_021779005.1 Pseudomonadota bacterium | reverse complement strand
CGTCAGGGTCGAAGCTGCCTGCAAAATGCCGAAATACAGCAGCGCCCGGAACAGTGACAGGCGTGCCATCAACACCCCGCCCAGGAAGATGCCCACGATGGTGGCCGCGATGCCGAAACCCTTGTTGACCACGCCCACATCGGTAGCGGTGAAGTGCAGGCCTTCAATCAGGAATGCGTTGGTCAGCTGGCCCGAAAACCAGTTACCGAATTTGTACAGCACTACCAGCAGCAGCAACCATAGGGCGCCACGCCGTACCAGCAATTCCAGCAAGGGTGTCACGACTGCCTCCTTGAGGGTTCGCGGTGGCACCACATGGATCTCCGGTTCCGGACCGACGCAGGTGGGGATCATGGCCACCAGCATCAGCAAGGCCATCAACAAATAGCTGTCTCGCCAACCAATGCGGTCCGCGATGATCAGCACGACTGCGCCGGCGACGATCATGGCCAAACGATAACCACCGGCCTGCACCGCGGCACCCAGGCCGCGTTCAGCAGGCCGCAGGATATCGATGTAGTAAGCGTTGTAGACGATATCCTGGGACGCAGAGGCAAATGACAATGCGAAGGCCAGGATACCCATGCGCCAGACGTGGCTCACAGGGTCGGTGAGCGCCATGCCCGCCAGGATCACCACCAGTGTGAATTGCGCCAGCAGGATCCAACCGCGACGGCGTCCCAGAAATGGCGGTACATACCGATCCATGAACGGCGCCCACAGGAACTTGAGCGAATACGGTAAACCCACCAGGGAGAACAAGCCGATGGTAGCGATGTCCACATGCAATGTGGCCATCCAGGCCTGCAGGGTGCTGCCGGAAAGCGCCAGAGGCAGACCGGAAGAGAAACCCAGCAGCAGGGTGATTCCGATGCGGCGGTTCCAGCACGTGCGTAGCAAGGTTCTAAACGTATCCAAATTCAGTACGCGTGTTTGCATGGAGATATTCACAAACTGTGACTGTAATCCATGATCAAGGGTGCATGATCGGAAAAACGCTGATCCTTGTAGATGGATGCTTTTTTGACAGCATGTTCGAGTCCGGGCGTGATGATCTGGTAATCGATACGCCAGCCCACGTTCTTGGCCCAGGCCTGCCCCCGATTTGACCACCAGGTGTATTGTTCGGGGCGTGGATCGACACTGCGGAAGCCATCCACGAATCCCGCGGGACCCAGAAGCTCATCCATCCAGGCGCGCTCGTGTGGCAGGAAGCCGGAATTCTTCTGATTGCCCTTCCAGTTCTTGAGATCGATTTCCTTATGGGCGATGTTCCAGTCACCGCACAGGATATATTCGCGTTTTTTACGCCGCAGGGATTTGAGATACGGCATGAAGGCCTTCAGGAAGCGATCCTTGGATGCCTGCCGTTCCGGTCCGGCGGAACCCGAGGGTAGATACAAAGACACTACAGATAGATGTTTGAAACACGCCTCCAGATAACGGCCTTCGTTGTCGAATTCCGCAACGCCGAACCCGGTAAACACATCCTCAGGTTCGGTGCGTGTGAATAATGCCGTACCGGCATAACCCTTCTTCTTGGCGTCGAAATAGAAACTATGGTGTTTGTCAGGCCGGAATGCCGGGTCGGTAAGCTGATCTTCCTGCGCCTTGGTCTCCTGGAGGCATACTACATCGGCGCGCTGCTGCACCAACCACTCGAACAAGCCCTTGCGAGCGGCGGAACGGATACCGTTGACGTTCAGGGTGATGACGCGCATACCAGTCCCCGGGAAAGGAGCGTGTATCATACTCGAGCATCTCACCCTAACCGGAATCCATGTATGCGGGATTACCAGCGCGACTTTCTGGAACTCGCTCTCAAGCACGGTGTATTGCGCTTCGGCGAATTCACCCTCAAGTCCGGTCGCAAGAGTCCCTATTTTTTCAACGCCGGGTTGTTCAATAGCGGCGCGGCACTGGCGGCATTGGGCCGTTTCTATGCCCGCACCATCATGGATACAGGCATGCAGTTCGACATGCTGTTCGGCCCCGCATACAAAGGCATCCCGCTGGTCTCCGCGACAGCCGTGGCCCTGGCCGAGCATCATCATCGCGACCTGCCCTGGAGTTTCAACCGTAAGGAAGCCAAGGATCACGGTGAAGGCGGAAAACTAGTGGGCGCACCGCTGCGAGGGCGGGTATTGATCGTGGATGATGTAATCACTGCTGGCACCGCCCTGCGCGAATCACTGGCCATCATCCGTGCCGCTGGGGCCAAGCCGGCGGGACTGGTGATCGCACTGGATCGTCAGGAGAAGGGACAAGGAGATAGATCCGCCATCGCCGAGCTGCGCGAAACCGAAAGCATCGAAGTCGCCAGCATCGCCCGGCTCGAGGACATCATCGGTTGGCTGCAGGGCCACCCAGATATGCGCGTTGCCCTCGCCCAATTGCAGGAATACCGCAAGCAATACGGTGCGTGAGACTTGAAATTAGAGACGCATGCGGAGGCGATGCTATACTTTTCCCCAGCTATGCCGACTCGTTTAACAACAGCCACATGAAACTAAAGATATTTTCACTCGCCCTGGCTACAGTACTCGCTGCCACACTCACAGCAGGCGCGCTGGCGCAGAGCAGCACACAGAAACTATATAAATGGGTGGATAAGAATGGGATCGTGCACTACGGCAGCAGTGTACCGCCCGAATATGCCAGCCAGCAGACGCAGGTCCTAAACAGCGAGGGTGTCACCGTACAGACCATCGCTGCGCCCAGGACTGCAGAAGAGATTGCCAAGGAAAACCAGGCCAAGGCTGAGGCCGCGGCCAAAGCCAAACACGCGCAGGAGCAGCAGGACAATGACCAGATGTTGCTGGACACATACACCTCGGTTGCAGATATCGAACGAGACCG
>JAJYBN010000219.1 GCA_021779005.1 Pseudomonadota bacterium | reverse complement strand
CGAGACGCTCCTCGCTGTATGACCAGCTTCGCTTCGGTTCCTAACGTGGCCTTGGCGACATGAGCCGCCAGATCCGCAGCGCTGCGCACTGGCGCTCCGTCGTAGCTCAGCACGATGTCACCTTTTTGCAGGCCGGCATTCTCCGCAATGGAACCAGGCGACACAATGGTAATCAAGGCACCCTCCAGATCAGGCTGGCCTAGCGCCATGGCTACAATTCCCGGCGTATCTGCGATCTCCACGCCCAAGTGTAATCCCTGCTCAGGCGCCGGATTTTCCGGTGGCGGCAGTGGCGGTACCTGGTGCGTCCATGCAGCCAGCTTGGCCTGCATCTCAACCGCATCCGGTGCATTGGGCACAAAGTCCAGATAGCGGCGCATCCACACAATGGCACCGGCCACCTCACCTGTCTGTCCCAGAGCAAGCGCCAATCCGCGATAGCCCTCTGGCCACCAGCGGTCTGTCTTCAGGATTTCGGCATATACAGCCGCGGCCTCCTTGAAGTTACCGGCAGCCATCAGATCCTCAGCTTTACGGTTCTGAGCGCGCGTGTTGTCGCTCCAAGGGGGCTTGACGGCGAGCGAGCGGTACGCCTGCGCGACGATCTCGTACAGGCTGGAGTCCGCAGCTCCATTCACTGGCGAGTTGACCTGAGCCGCAGCCGCTACCGGCCTGCCGGCGCCCGGGAGCGCTGCCATAGGAGTCAAAGAGGTGGAAGAAGCCCCAATTGGCGCTGATAACAAGGTGTTCGCAATTTTCTGCGCGAACTGCTCCTCTATTTCTTGCGGATGTTTGTCCGGACCCTGGTGGGCCACATTACCTGAGGCCAGCACACGCCCCGCCGCATCCAACACCTGATAGGATGCTTCGAATATATAGGTTCCAGTCATCCACGGGCCAAAGCCGGAAACCTTGTCCATGATTTTTGTGATGGTGACGGCAAACCGATAGTCATAGCCCGCATTTGTGTCTATTACCTGAATTCCACGTGGCGCCATATCCGTTGCGATCCAGCCGCGCAACTGGTTCAGTTCCTTTTGCTTGCACGAGAAGTAATCACTGGCGCTGAAAAGACCTAAGGGATCGGGGTCCTTGGCACAATGCGCGCCCACCACCAAGGCCACGCGCGCTCCGCGTGCGACGGGCGTTCCACCCGTAGCCGCAGTGGAAGCCTGCGCCGCATTGGGCAGGGCCGTCGCGGGACTGACTGCCGCTGAGCCGGATGAAGCAGCCACAGGCTGATGCGACGATCCCATATCGTTGCTCGACGTCTGCCGGAACTGCTCATAATCTGCTCGCGCTTTCTCAACACGCTTCTCACTTTGAGTGTCCTTCTTCCCGACCGCCGAAGAATCAAAGTGCACGTGCTCCAGATCCGCAGCTCCCCGGTCAGCGGAAACCACCTCGATTGAGTTACCAATACCCGCATTCAGCTTGACGTAGACAGTTTGACCGGCTCGCAAGGCAAAGGTTTGCCTCGGAGCGCTTGTCATTGCGCCGAATGAGATCCAATACGTCTGCAAGTCATATAGGCTTGGCTTCATATCGACATAGAAATATTTACCTGCCCGGCACATCCCCACCACCTAACCATTAATTGCGACCATAAGGCCGGAGCCACTGGCTGGATAGTGCCAGCGCCGGTAAATCACAACGCGGCGCAGGTCTGGACCGAGCGGCGGCATCGCGGGGTTATCGCTTGCGTATCCCGCCGCGCAGATGAATGCAAGAAGAATTGCGCACCCGAGTGTGCGTACGCGATAACGCGGCACCCCGGCTGCAGTTGGCAGCATAGCGGAAGACAGAAGATAGCTGGCGAACAGGTTCAAGCAGCGTCCTTGCACAGATCGATTCAAGTCCCGGTCAGACTGAAAGAGGAAATAACCAGGAATCCACGTTTTGGCCGTGGGGCACCTGCCTAATATACACCGGATCGGCTCCACGCTGCCCAGCTCCACGTTGCCCACCCTTCGCCAGAAAAGATGCGAATGATGTGGCACCCCGGGTTGTGGGTGGAGTTGCATCTCAAAGAGTGAGAGCGGGTTCTATAAAAGGGGATGTCAAGTTCTATAAAACGTGAATCCGGCGTATTTCAGGGCGTTCGGGATACGGGAGAACCAGTGCTCATGAGGGTTTCGGGCCAGGAGCAACCGCAGTCATACATGGCGCTTTGCGCCACCCAAGACCATGAAGATTCGGCCGCGCGGTTAGTCGTTGATATTGCGTTCCACGAGCCAAATCTTTAGGGCAGAACCTTCGACTGCGTTTGCCGCGATAAGCGCGGCAAACTTCTCTCAGGATGACAGCGCGATCTTAAGCGTATTTCTGATTTATGATGCTTCCTAAAATAGCGGCGTCACAATCGTGGTGTGCAGGCGGGCGAAGCTACGCATGCGGGGATAGGGAAAATCGTAGACTGTTAACCAGATGACAAACTGAATCTGAGGGGCCGCGTGAATCACCTCAATACTGAAATCAGCCGAGAGAAATCCACCGCTTCTTCCCCGCATGTTCATCCCTATGTGGTCTTGACGATCTGCTGCGCGAGTCTGCTGCTGATCGGCATGGACGCTACGATCGTCAATGTGGCGCTGCCCGCCATACAGCTCGACCTGCACGCCAGCCTGGCGGGTCTGCAGTGGGTGGTGGACGCCTACACGCTCGTGCTCGCCAGCCTGCTGATGTTTTCCGGCTCGATGTCGGACCGCTATGGACGGCGGCGTGTCTTCCAGCTGGGCCTGACGGTGTTCTTCGCCGGATCGCTGCTGTGCAGCCTGGCGCACTCGATCGGCAGCCTCATCCTTTATCGTGTCCTGCAGGGCCTGGGCGCCTCAATGCTCAATCCCGTGGCGCTTTCGATCATCGCCCACGCT
>JAJYBN010000218.1 GCA_021779005.1 Pseudomonadota bacterium | reverse complement strand
ATACGCTCGCCGAGCGCGGCGTAGACCATCTGGTGGCGCGCCAGCGGACGCTTGCCGGCGAACACCGCGGCGATGACCAGCGCCTCGAAGTGGGTGCCGTCCTCGCTGCTGACACGTACTTCCGCCGCCGGCAATCCCTGCATGATGAGGCGCTGGATCTCAGAAGCGGTCAATGGCGTGCTCCGGTGGGTCACAGGGCAGGAAGCCCAGAGAATCTTGCTGATTCCGTGACGTGATGATAACCGATTCGCCGTGGCAGCCGGTATGGGTAGCTGCCGGGCTACGCCGCAAAACGTGTATTATTGATGCTCAAACCGCCGCTGCTCCGCCAGGCACACCCGCCGATGAACACTAACGACAACGCCAAGCTGCTGCGTCTCGCGCGTCAGGTGCTGGAGACCGAAGCAGCCGCGATCACCGCCCTCGCGCCGCGCCTGGATGCGCATTTCACTGCAGCCTGCGCCCTGCTGCTCGCCTGCCGCGGTCGCGTGGTGGTCATGGGCATGGGCAAATCCGGACACGTGGCCAACAAGATCGCCGCCACCCTGGCCAGCACCGGCACGCCGGCGTTCTTCGTGCATCCGGGCGAAGCCAGCCATGGCGACATGGGCATGATTACCGGCGAGGATGTGGTGCTGATCCTGTCCAACTCCGGTGAGACTGTCGAACTCATCATCATCTTGCCGCTCATCAAGCGTCTGGGTGTGAAGCTGGTGGCCCTCACCGGACAGGCCAACTCGACTCTGGCGAAAGCCGCCGACGTGCATCTGGATGTGTCCGTGGCACAGGAAGCCTGCCCGCTGAACCTGGCGCCCACCGCCAGCACCACCGTAGCGCTCGCCATGGGTGACGCCCTGGCGGTGGTACTGCTCTCGACCCGCGGTTTCACCGAAGAAGATTTTGCCCGCTCACATCCGGGCGGCAGCCTGGGCCGGCGTCTGCTGTTGCGCGTGCAGGACCTCATGCACACCGGTGAGGCCATCCCCGCGGTCGCCGAAGGCGCGCTCCTGAGCCAGGCACTGGTGGAGATGACCCGCAAGGGCCTGGGTATGACCGCCATCGTGGACAAAGACCAGCATGTGGCCGGTATCTTCACCGATGGTGACTTGCGACGCACCCTGGAGAAGCAGATCGACGTGCACCGCACCCACATCGACACGGTCATGACGCGCCGCTGCACTACCGTGGCGCCGGAGATCCTGGCGGGTGAAGCGCTGCATCTGATGGAAAGCCGCAAGTTCAATGCACTGCTGGTGGTGGACACCAGCGGCGTACTCGTGGGTGCGCTCAATATGCACGATCTGCTGCGTGCCGGCGTGGTCTGATATGCCGGAGATCCGCGAACTGGCGGCGCGCGTGCAGCTGGTGGTGTTCGATGTGGACGGTGTATTCACCGACGGCCGTCTGTATTACGGCGCCGACGGCGAGACACTCAAATGTTTCCACGTGCGCGATGGCCACGGCATCAAGTCCCTGCTGCAGCAGGGCGTTCAGGTGGCGGTGATCTCAGGACGCAGTTCCAAAGCCGTGACCCGGCGCATGCAGGAACTGGGCATCCGGCATGTGTTCCAGGGCGATGATGACAAACGCCCGCTCTTGGAGCAGCTGCAGAAAAAACTCGGCGTGGCACCCGAACAGACCGCCTGTGTCGGCGATGACCTGGCGGATCTGCCGCTAATGCAGGCGGTGGGCCTGGCCATCGCGGTCGCGGATGCGCAACCCAAGGTGCGCGCCCAGGCCCAATGGTGTACACGGGCCGCGGGCGGCCAGGGTGCGGTGCGCGAAATCTGCGACCTGATCCTGGCAGCACGGAACACACGCGGGTGAACCTGCGCATCCTGCTGCTAATCCTGATGCTGACACTGGCGGCCGCGGGTACCTGGTGGCTGCTGCAGCACGTGACCCCGCCGGTCATCCAGAAGCCTGGGCCTCCCACCCATGTGCCCGATTACTATTTCATCGATGCCACCGTCACCACCCTCGACGATCGGGGAAAACCCGAAGCCGTGATGACTGCGCCGCGAATCTTGCATCACCCGGATGACGACAGCGTGGAAGTATTCTCGCCGCGGGTGGAGTATTTCGTGGCCAACGGGCCACCCTGGCACTTGCAGGCCGAGCATGCGCTGCTGCCCAAGGGTAACAAGCGGGTGGAACTGGACGGGCATGTGGAGATGACGCGTGTTGCCGCCAACGGCGGGCCCCCGCTGATCGTGCGTAGCGCCACCCTGAACGTGGATCTCAACACCAACCTCGCCACCACCCAGGATCCGGCGGAGATCCTGCAAGGCGACAGCCGCATGACCGGTGTTGGCATGCAGGTCTACCTCAAGGACAATCGTCTACTGCTGGAAGACACTGTGCGAGGCGACTATGTGCGCAAGAAATAACTGGCGCGTGCTGCTGTTGATCGGCATGCTGTGCGCCGCGGCTTCGGCCTGGGCGCTCAAGAGCGACAAGAACCAACCCATCAACATCCAGTCGGACCACGGGGATTTCCAGAGTGATTCCAGTACCAACAATGGCACTGGCATCTATACCGGGCATGTGATCATCACCCAGGGCAGCATCAAGATCACCTCCGACAAGGCCGTCCTGCACATGCTGAATGGCGAGATCCAGACCGCCGATATCACCGGTGCGCCGGCCACCTTCCAGCAGCAGCCTGATAGCGGCCCGCTGTCCCACGGCGTAGCCGACGAGATCACCTACGATGCCAACACCAATGAAATCGTGCTCACCGGCAATGCCCAAGTGCAGCAGGGTGCGCGTCAGATGACCGGCGACGTGATCCAGTACAACACCGACACCGAGCATGTGGTGGCCATCGGCGGTAAGACCAGCGGCGGGCGCATCCACATCACCATCCCGCCCAA
>JAJYBN010000217.1 GCA_021779005.1 Pseudomonadota bacterium | reverse complement strand
GCCCTTCGGGGCCCTTTCCTTTTAGTCCGATAGACACGATGACCATCTGCAAGCATTGCTTCATATCTGGCCGCGTACAGGGAGTCTTTTTCCGCGCCAGCACTGCGCGCCACGCCATAGAACTCAGGTTGACTGGCTATGCTAAGAATCTGACGGATGGCCGTGTGGAAGTATTGGCTTGTGGTGAAGCCGCGGACGTGGATGCGCTGTGTGACTGGTTGTGGCAGGGCCCGCCGGCGGCACACGTCAGTGAAGTAGTGATACGCGAAGTAGAGTGTGCTGACATACCAAAATCATTCGCTGTCGACTGAAAGCTACCGGCGCAATACAGATTCCACAAGCCAGTCATAATCGCGGATTACACTGCATCAGTTCCAGCTCCAGGTCCTGCTGAGTGCCTTGAGCACGCTGTCGGAGTAATCGATGCCGACGGTGGCGCCGTTATAGCGCTGCAGGGCTTCACGGATATCGCCGTGGGAGCGGTCCAGGTAATACTTGAGGATGGTGCAGCCGAGCCGAAGGTTGGTGGTCTCATGGAACAGGTTGCCATGCGGCTGGCCGCTCAGTTTCAGCCAGAAGGGCATGATCTGCATGAGACCCTGGGCGCCGGCATGGGATACGGCAAAACGGTCAAAATTGCTTTCCACCTGGATGATGGATAGCACCAGTTGCGGCGAGACCCCGGCGCGGGTGGCTTCCGTGTGAATCAGTTCAAGCAGCGCCAGACGTTTACGCGGGTCGGAGATGGTCGCGGCCAGGCGGCTGGACATGCTCATGAGCCAGACCTGAGCATCGAACTTGTCCCTGAAACTGCTGTTGTCGGCAGCGGCCTTCTGTACCAGCACCAGCAGTTCAGGACTGGGCGGTATGAATTTTTCGGCGTGTGCTGGGGTATTCACCAGCAAGCATGTGACCAGTAACGATGCAATCAGGACGCGCGACATCAGGCCAGTTGGGAAGACGTCCGCACACGTTCTTTCAGGAACGTGAGCAGTTCGCCGCGCGGCAGGTCGCGATTGTCAGCGTCACTGCGTCCCTTGTACTCCACGGTGCCGGCATCCAGGCCGCGTTCCGATAGCACCACACGGTGCGGTATGCCGATGAGTTCGGCATCGGCGAACATGGGGCCAGGACGCAATGGCCGGTCGTCCATGAGCACTTCATAACCTGTGCGCGTGAGTTCCTGATAGATTCTCTCTGCCTCGTCCGCCAGTTTTTCAGATTTGTGCATGTTGAGCGGCAGCAAAGCAATATGGAACGGGGCGATGGCGTCCGGCCAGACAATCCCGCGGGAATCGTTGTTCTGTTCGATGGCGGCCGCCACTATCCGGGTTACACCGATGCCGTAGCAACCCATGATGAGGGTGACGTCACCGCCCTGTTCATCCAGTACCGTGGCCTTGAGTTTCTCACTGTAGAGGCTGCCCAATTGGAAGATATGACCGACTTCGATCCCGCGGGCGATCTTCAGCGTGCCGTTGCCATCGGGACTTGGATCGCCGGCCACCGCATTGCGTAGGTCGGCGATTTCCGGCAATTTCACATCGCGTTCCCAGTTGGCACCAGTGTAGTGCTGATCATTCACGTTGGCGCCGCACACGAAATCGGAAAGTACTGCGGCGCTTCTGTCCACGATCATGGGGATCTTCAGTCCCACTGGACCGATGGATCCAGGATCACAGCCCACGGCCGCGCGTACTCTTTCTGAACTCGCAAAGGTGAGCGGCTGTTTAACCTGCGTCAGTCGCTGCGCTTTGGCGACATTGAGTTCATGATCGCCGCGCAGGATGAGCGCCAGCACACCGCCTCCCAGCGCTTCCACGATGAGAGTCTTTACACCCTGCTCGGGTTTGAATCCCATGTGCTTGTGCAAGTCGTCGATGCTGCGCATGCTGGGCGTGGCCACACGCTTGAGCGTTTGCGTCGGTGCCGCACGTGTGCCGCGGCTCACGGCTTCCGCAAGTTCCAGATTGGCTGCGTAACCGCTCGCATCGGAAAAGACGATGGCATCCTCGCCGGAATCTGCCAGTACGTGGAACTCATGTGAGAAGCTGCCGCCGATTGCGCCGCTGTCGGCGCGCACCGGACGGAACTTAAGGCCGCAACGCGTGAAGATGCGCGAGTAGGCGGTATACATGGCGTCGTAGGTCTCCTGCAGCGAGGCCTGCGAAGCATGGAACGAGTAGGCGTCCTTCATGAGGAATTCGCGTGCGCGCATCACCCCGAAACGCGGGCGGATCTCGTCACGGAACTTGGTCTGGATCTGATAGAGCGACAGCGGCAGCTGTTTATAGGAGCGGATCTCGCGCCGCACCAGATCGGTGATAACCTCCTCGTGGGTGGGCCCGAAGCAGAATTCACGGTCATGGCGGTCCTTGAAGCGCAGCAGTTCCGGACCGTATTTGGCCCAACGGCCGGATTCCTGCCACAGCTCGGCCGGCTGTACGGCCGGCATCAACATCTCCAGGGCGCCGGTGCGGTTCATCTCCTCGCGCACGATGGTCTCTACCTTGTGCAGGGTGCGCAGGCCCAGCGGCAGCCAGGTATACAGTCCGGCAGCCAGCTTACGGATGAGGCCGGCCCGCAGCATGAGCTGGTGGCTCACGGTATCCGCATCGGCGGGGGTTTCCTTGACGGTGAACAGGGGGAAACGGGAGGTACGCATTATTGGCTGGGGCGCCTATGTTGTAAGGGGCTATTTTAGCGGTCGTGATTGAGTCCAGTATAGCCATAGGCCGCTCATTCCCACTGGCCATGTCCAGTTGATTTCAGGGCTGGCTGCGGTTAGCGTGATGCCGCCACGGGGGTAAATCGACATGGCCACAGTGCTGTATGACACGGGTATCAACCCTTCGTTGATTAGGGCGCGGCGCGTCGCGATCCTGGGCTT
>JAJYBN010000216.1 GCA_021779005.1 Pseudomonadota bacterium | reverse complement strand
TGCCCGTATCCTCGTTTGACCCCGACTTTCCGATCGAACTTCTCCAGCTCCGGCATGGCGTGGCGCAAACGCTCAAAACCCTCCTCCGTCAGCGCCGCGGGAATGCTGATCCAGGGATAGGGCTGCCGCCCACGAAACATTTCCGGGGAAAGGGACTCGATATGTCCCGATTCGAGATAGGTCACACCAAACCTCCGAAGGCGGCCACTTAGGAATAAGGTCTCACTCCCGCGCACAATTCCTCCGTGACGTGCATCACAGGACAACGGGGGCTCCAATGCCGTCCACTGGCGCCCACCTTGCCAGGGCGGCTCAGCTCCTCTGAAGCGTTCGGAGGCTAGCGCCGGACAGCGGCGATTGGTGCTGGCTTGGGATGCGGGTCGGTCTGCGCGCGCAGCGCCTGCAGGTCCAGGATCACGATGCGATGGCCATGGATGGCCACGAGTCCCTGCTGCACCAGCTTCTGCAGGCTGCGGCTCACCACTTCGCGCACGGAACCGAGCCGAGACGCCAGTTGCGCATGCGACAGCGGCATGGAAAAAGAGACACCATCTCGCAGTGCCGAGTTTTTCCGCCGGGCCTCCTCCAGCAGCAGCGTCGCCAGCCGCTGGGTCACATCTTGCAAAGCGAGTTGCTCGGCCAGGGAAGCGACCGAGCGCAGTTTCCTGGCTAGGATCGCCAGCGCGTTGAGGGCCGCCTCGGGATGTCGCATCAAGAAACGACGGACATCGTCTGTCGAAAGGAACAACAGCTCCGAGTCTTCCTCCGCCATGGTGGTGGAAGGATACGGACCACCATCGAACACTGGCACCTCGGCCAGCATGCCGCCGCCGCCCTCAACGTGGATCGTCTGCTCGCGACCGTCGACGTTTTCACGGAAGGCGCGCACCGAGCCGGACAGCACGATATACATCCCTTCCGCCGGTTGGTTGGCGGTAAACAGGATCTGGCCACGAGAAAGCTTGCGCTCGCGGCCTTGGGCTGCCAGTTCCGCCAAGGCCTTTGCGGGCAGGTTTTGGAACCAGGCGGACTTGGCCAGCACCTCCAAACGAAGATCGAGAGACATAGCGCCATCTTGCCGCATTGGCGTCGGGATTGGCAATTGCAGAGATATTTCCTCCTAATGTGTGGGTCGTGTGATGAAAGTCACTGAGTCCCGTGCGCCCGGTCACTACTGTCGGAACTAGGAGATTCAATCATGGTCATCACCTCAGAAACACAAGTTCGCGACATTGCAGTGGAATATCCAACCGCGATTCCGGTGCTGGAGCGTTTCGGCATCGATTTTTGCTGCGGAGGGAAACATACGCTGGCCGAAGCCTGCACGCGGCGGCAGGTCGACGTCGATCCCGTCCTGAAAGAACTGGAACTCCAACAAAACAAAACAAACGCGCCGGAAGTTCAATGGCAGAAGGAGCCGTTAAAAGATCTGGCCGACTACATCGTCGGCAGGCATCATGCATTCACACGCGAGCAAATCCAGCTGATCGGCGGTCTGATGGCCAAGGTCGAGGCGCGCCACGGGGCCAGTCATGCAGAAGTCGCGCAGATCGCAAAGGTTTTCGCCGTAGTTAGCGCCGAACTGGCACACCACTTTATTTGTGAGGAAACCATCCTGTTTCCTTATATAGGGAAGCTGGAAGGCGGCCAGGGAGCGGTCTTGCCGCCGATGTTTGGCAGCGTGGAGCAGCCGATTACGCGCATGATGGCGGACCACGATCAGGCTGGCGAGGAGCTGCGCGAACTGCGTGGCCTGACCGGCAATTACACGCCGCCGACCGCGGCCTGCCCCACGTGGCGCGCCCTCTATCGCGCATTGGAAGACCTCGAGCAGGACCTGCATCAGCACATTCACCTGGAGAACAACATCCTTTTCCCGCGCGCCTTGGCGCAAGCGAAGGGGACGGCGTGAGCGAGCTGCTTCATTCGCCGGAGCAAGCAGCGAATACGGCCCGTATTTCGATGGAGCGGCACAGCCAGCGGCTGGTGACCGCCTTCATCGTCAGCGGCATGTTGTTCATGCTACTGCCAGGGACATTTCTGGGGGTCTGGAACCTGATTGGTATTTCTCAGCAGCGCACCCTCGGCAGCCTATCTCAAGCGTGGTTGCAGGCGCACGGTCAGGCACAAATCTTTGGATGGATTGGTTCATTCATTCTGGGGATTGGATTTTATTCGCTGACAAAGATGCAAAGCACGCTGGAATTTCCCGTGCGCGCGGCATGGACTTCCTGGATCTTGTGGACGGTTGGGATTGCAATGCGCTGGACCGGCGGCGTGATCGGCTGGCAATGGAGAATTCTATTGCCGCTTTCCGGCGCGCTGCAACTGATTGCCTGCCTGCTGTTCTATCGCGCGGTGCGGCGGCATCGGCCGGCAAACCCTGTGCACCCAATGGAATCCTGGATGAGGATTGTGATCGCGGCAACCATTGCGTTTCTGGTCGCGGTGACGGTGAATTTTTTCGCCATGACGCATCTAGCGCTCTCTGGAACATCACCCGCGCTACCGCATGTTTTCGATCTGCAACTGGTCGTATTGGCGGTCTGGGGCGTGCTGGTGCCGACCATCTGGGGCTTCAACGCGCGCTGGCTGCCGGTGTTTGCCGGATTTCGGAAGCCGGATGGCATTCGCCTGATGGTTGCCTATGTGCTGAGTGTAACGGGTGTGGTTGCGGTGTTTCTGCAATGGCTTCCGATTGCCGCCGTAATCTTTTTACTTGCCGCTTCATTGTCGATTCACGCGCTGCATGTGTGGCAACCGGCCGTCCATCCTCCCAAGCTGTTGCATGTTGCCAGGACGTTTCCGCTATTCATCCGCGTTGCATATGTCTGGCTGGTGGTGTCGTGTTTGCTGGATGCTCTCGCGGTTCGCTACGATCACGCCGGCGGCATCTGGGGC
>JAJYBN010000215.1 GCA_021779005.1 Pseudomonadota bacterium | reverse complement strand
TGGGCACGACTGCATCCCGCATGTCGACAACCAACCTCAAGCTGGATGAATCCGATCCCATGGCGGAAGCGGATTTCCATATGGCCTACGGCCTCTATGACCAGGCAGCGGATGTCCTGAATAAGGCCTTGGGCCAGGATCCGAATCGCCGTGAACTGAAGATGAAACTCCTGGAGGTATATTTTACCGCCGGTGACCGCTCCAATTTTGTGGAGACTGCCCGCGGCCTGCGCCAGGAGATAGGTGCATCGCCTGATAACGACTGGGAAAACATCGCGATCATGGGCCGTCAAGTCGCGCCCGAAGAGCCTTTGTTCTCAGGTGACAGCGCAGCAACAGGTGCCGCTGGCGCGCATGTGGACATCCCGCTGGACAGTGGCGGAACGGGTACTGCTGTGCATACGGATCTGGATCCCTTGGCGGGCGCATTCGAGGGTATGCGTCCCGTGACCATGCCGGCCGCAGCCACAAAACCTGCGGCTCATGAACAGCAGGTCGTAGATTTTTCCCTGCCAGATATCGAACCCGTACCCAGGAGCAAGAAATCCACTCCGGCAGCGGCTGGAGCCGCAGTCGAATCAGCCAGCGTGGAGCAGAAACCCGCGCCGGTACCCGAAAAGAAGACCGGTGAATCTACTGTGACTGCGGATTTCGGTACAGATTCCCAGGTGGAGTTCGATAAGGCCCTTAAGGAGTTGTCGGACTTCGTCAATACCAACGTGCCACCGCAGGAAGAAACGACACGCAGCGGTAGGGGTCAGCCGATGTCGCTGGCGGTGGATGCCGAAATGCCCGGTGAGCAAACCGGGATCAGTACCGGTACCGGTACCGGTACCGGGGAGGAAACCACCGGGCTCAATGAGATCGGCACCAAGCTGGACCTGGCGCGTGCCTACATAGACATGGGTGATGCCGATGGCGCCAAGCACATCCTTGAAGAAGTGCTGGAGGAAGGCGATAGCCAGCAGCAGCAGGATGCCAAGAAACTGCTACAGAGTCTTAACTGAGGAGTCACACTATTCGCCGTGATGGCGGAGTGTTTCGCCACCGGTGTTGTTCGCGCAACGGTTTCGTCGGCGGTGAGCCGTGAGACTCGTCACCAGTTCCTCTGCACCCTTTGATGGCCATCTTGGTGGAAATTGATGGCGCGTATGGCATTGGGGCTTGAATACGATGGCACCGACTTCATGGGCTGGCAACGGCAATCGCATGCCGGACGCACAGTTCAGGGATGTCTTGAGGAGGCCATCTCAAGGGTGGCTGATCATCCAGTAGATGTCGTATGTGCCGGACGCACGGATGCAGGTGTGCATGCTCTCGGTCAAGTGGCGCACTTCGATGTCGAAGCACGGCGTGATTTGCGCGGCTGGTTGCTGGGCATCAATTCGAATCTGCCTGTCGATGTTGCGGTAAACTGGATCATGGATGTGCCGGATGAATTTCATGCGCGCTATCGGGCCTGTGCGCGGCACTATCGATACTGTATCGTCAACCGTCCGACACGTCCGGCAGTCGTGCGATCGCAGATGACGTGGGTGCGCCATCCTCTGGATGAAGAGCGCATGCGGGCAGCTGGGAAATTCCTGCTGGGGGAACATGATTTTTCCGCATTCCGCGCTGTGGAATGCCAGGCGCGTTCACCTATTCGCCATGTCCACCGTCTTGAGGTGCAACGTGATGGCGAGATTGTAAGCCTAGATGTGGTGGCCGATGGATTTCTACATCACATGGTGCGCAACATGGTTGGCGTCATGATTGATATAGGTACCGGCAAACAGGCGCCGGAATGGGCTGAGCGAGTGCTGAATGGCCGCGACCGTACACTGGGCGGTGTCACAGCGCCCCCACAGGGATTGTGTTTCATGGCCGTGCTGTATCCAACGGCTTATAGCATACCTTTGCCGGTAGGCACGCTGTTTGGCGGCCTGTCGGCAGATAATGAGTAACATGGGCTGCCCAACCCTCAAGGTCCTGGGATTGATGCAGATTTCTCGTGGCCTTACGCATCGCCGGCCCGTGCATCCAGGATCCCGGGATTCGTTTATCATATGCGAGTGCTGAGAAGAGACCGGCAGCTCAACAAAAGCAGCCTGCAGCACAGGCACGCTTTACCGTCAGTGCCATTCATTTTTGGATGAGATCAAGCATGAACTGATTCAAGAAAATTGTCCCATCACGCCTCAACACTGACGAATCCCGGCCGGCGCGGCGGGGTATCCCGGAAGGCTTGTGGAGCAAGTGCGAGGAGTGCAATTCGGTACTGTATCGCGCTGAATTGGAACGCAATCTGTACGTCTGCCCCAAATGCGGCCATCACATGCGGCTCACGGCGCGTCAACGCCTGGAGACCTTCCTTGATGCAGGCACCGGTACGGAGATCGGTCCTGACATAGAGCCGGTGGATGTACTGCGCTTCCGCGATAGCAAGAAATACAAAGACCGATTAATGCTGGCCCAGAAGGCCACCAATGAGAAGGACGCGCTGGTGGCCATGAAGGGGCGACTCAAAGGCATGCGCATCGTGGTGTGTGCATTCGAGTTCAAATTCATGGGCGGTTCAATGGGCTCAGTGGTGGGCGAACGTTTCGTACGCGCGGTCGATACAGCCATGGAGGAGAATGCGCCACTGGTATGTTTCTCGGCGAGTGGTGGCGCCCGCATGCAGGAAGCGCTCATCTCCCTCATGCAGATGGCCAAGACCAGTGCGGCTTTGGCGAAGCTTTCGCGCCGGGGTATCCCATTCATTTCCGTCATGACCGATCCCACCACTGGAGGCGTGTCCGCATCCCTGGCCATGTTGGGTGATGTGAACGTGGCTGAGCCCAAGGCGCTTATCGGTTTTGCGGGTCCCCGTGTGATCGAGCAGACCGTACGCGAGACTCTGCCGGAAGGCTTCCAGCGCAGTGAATTTCTGC
>JAJYBN010000214.1 GCA_021779005.1 Pseudomonadota bacterium | reverse complement strand
GTATCTGCTTCACGCGCGACAGGATCTTGAAGCAGGGTTCCAGCTGATCGCGCTGGATGTGGCGGATGGCGGCCTCCAGTTCGTGCAGCGTGAGTTTGATCCACAGCTCCGAAGTCTGATGCTGGATAATGAACAGCATCTCGTCATGGTGCACGGGCTTGCTCAGAGGTTTCTGGGCGCTGAGCAGCTGCTCGAGACACAGATACCCCGTGTAGGTGAGCCGGCCCCTGAGGTCGGTCTGGATACCCTGTTCCAGCTCGCGCTTGTTGGCGGTCATGACGGTCCGTATTAATAGGGAATAGGGGAGCCATTCTAGCCGAGAGCCGGCCCGAGGCGGCCCGCGCGGGTGACTCCTGTATAATGCCGGACCTGCCGATGCTTGGGATTCCAGGTTTTTCCGCCTTTTCCGCCCATTTCTTCCCGCTCTTGAGGAGGACACAGTTTGAAGACCGTCGCGAGTTTCGAGATCAAGTACCAGCAATACCTGGATCCCGAAGGCAAACTCACTCAGAAAAAGCTCCCCAAGTTCGCCGAGAACCACGACGAACTCCTCAAGATGTACCGCATGATGTCGTTCGTGCGTGTGTTCGACACCAAGTCCATCGCCTTGCAGCGCACTGGCCAGCTCGGTACCTACGCTTCCTGCCTCGGCCATGAGGCCACCCATGTGGGTATCGGCGCCGCCATGCGACCGGAGGACGCATTCTTCCCCATGTATCGCGAATACGGTGCACAATTCTGGCGGGGCGTGAAACCCCACGAAGTACTGCTGTTCTGGGGTGGTGACGAGCGCGGCAACAATTTCTCCGGCCCGGCGCACGACTTCGCCTGGGCCGTGCCCATCGCCACCCAGTTCCATCACGCCGCAGGCGCCGCCCTGGCTTTCAAGTTGCGCGGTGAAAAACGCGTGGCGGTGTCCGTCATCGGTGACGGCGGGACCTCGCAAGGCGATTTCTACGAATCCCTGAACGCCGCCGGCGCTTACCAGCTGCCAGCGGTCTTTGTCGTGTCAAATAACCAGTGGGCCATCTCCGTACCGCTGTCGGCCCAGACCGCCTGTGAGACACTGGCACAGAAAGCCATCGCCGGCGGCTTCGAGGGAATCCAGGTGGACGGTAATGACATCATCGCGGTGCGCGACATCATGGAATATGCCCTCGACAAGGCACGCACCGGAAAAGGTCCGACCCTGATCGAAGCCCTAACCTATCGCATCAGCGACCACACCACCGCCGATGACGCTACACGCTATCGCAGCAAGGGCGAAGTGGAAGATGCCAAGAAGAAAGAACCCCTGATACGCATCCGCAAATATCTCATGGACGTCGGTGCCTGGGACCAGAAGCAGGAAGACAAGCTGCTGGCTGAATGTGCCGCCCAGATGGATGCAGAGGTGAAGCTATATAAGGATGCTGGCAAACCGCCGATCGCATCCATGTTCGATCACATGTTCGCAAACCTGCCGGAAGGTCTCGTTGCCCAAAGGGATGCAGCGGTCGCGGAGGGTCAACACCATGGCTAAGGTGGCGATGGTGGAGGCTATCACCCAGGCGCTGGCCTATGAGCTGGAGCATGACCCAGCAGTAGTGGTACTCGGCGAAGATGTGGGTGTGAATGGCGGCGTTTTCCGCGCCACCAGCGGGCTGCAACAGCGCTTTGGCAAGCAGCGCGTCATGGACACGCCGCTGGCGGAAGCGCTGATTGCCGGCATATCCATCGGCATGGCGGCCATGGGTATGAAACCGGTGGCGGAAATCCAGTTCTCGGGCTTCATCTATCCCGCTGTGGACCAGATGATCAATCATGCGGGCCGTCTGCGCACCCGCACCCGCGGCCGTTTGCATGTGCCGATGGTACTGCGCGCGCCTTCCGGTGGCGGCATCCACGCACCCGAACATCATTCCGAGAGCAACGAAGCATTGTTTGCACACATGCCCGGTATCCGCACCGTCATGCCGTCGTCCCCGGCGCGCGCTTACGGTCTGCTGCTGGCCGCGATCCGCGATCCGGATCCGGTGGTATTTCTGGAGCCCACGCGGCTGTACCGCATGAACAAACAGGACGTCGAGGACAACGGCGAAGCCTTGCCGCTGGATACCTGTTTCGTGCTGCGTGAAGGCGAGGATGTGACTCTGGTGTCCTGGGGTGCCATGATCCACGAGACGCTGCAAGCGGCGGGCAAGCTCGCGGAACAGGGCGTGAGCTGCGAGGTCATCGACCTCGCCACCGTAAGCCCCATCGATTTCGAGACCATCCTGGAATCTGTGGAAAAAACCGGGCGTCTGGTGATCATTCACGAAGCACCGAAGAATTGCGGCGTGGGCGCTGAAGTTGCAGCCACCGTGGCCGAGAAAGCCATCTAT
This sequence comes from Pseudomonadota bacterium, assembly GCA_021779005.1. Taxonomy (GTDB): domain Bacteria; phylum Pseudomonadota; class Gammaproteobacteria; order Natronospirales; family REEB76; genus REEB76. The sequence continues at coordinate 557 of JAJYBN010000214.1, read as the reverse complement.
GCACTCAAAGCACCCATCGAACGCGTCACCGGTTATGACATCCCCATGCCGTTGTTCAAGCTGGAGCATGACTACATGCCAAGCGTAGAACGGGTCATGCAGGGAATCCGTAAGGTGTTGGAGGCCTGACATGAAAACATTCAATCTCCCGGATCTGGGCGAGGGTCTACAAGAAGCAGAGATCGTCAACTGGCATGTGAAAGAAGGTGATGTGGTCAAGGTGGACCAGCCGCTGGTGTCGGTGGAAACCGCCAAAGCGGTGGTGGACGTGCCTTCGCCCTGGGCCGGAAAGATCGTGAAGTTGCATGGCAAGGCCGGCGACATCATACCTACGCATGCGGCGCTGGTAGAATTTGATATCGAAGGCGGTAAAGCGCCAACGACAAAATCCGTGGCCAAAGTGACTCCGGTAGCGCCCGCGCAACCGAAATCACAAGCCATCGCGGAGGACAGCGGCACAGTTGTGGGCAACATGCCCACAGGCAATGAGCTGGTTACCGAGACCGCGATCATCCGCAAGAAACACAAACAGGGTCCGGTGCATGTGAAGGCCCTGC
>JAJYBN010000213.1 GCA_021779005.1 Pseudomonadota bacterium | reverse complement strand
GAAACTGCCGGCGTTGCCGATCATGGCCGGGTCTGGCAACTTGCGTTGCCGCAAACGGCATACGGCCGTGGATACATCCGTAGCCGTGGGCTTGGCGACCTGCATGGCCGCCAGTTCCTCTCGCACACCCGCGTAATCAAGCTTGAGCGGCGCTGTACGCCGCAGGCGTAATTCCACCGTGGTGATGATCCAACGCTCAGGCATCTGCTTGAACAGGCTGTCCCGGTAGCTGAATTCACACTGTTCGCGGGTCAACTGCAGGTGCTCACGGGATGAGCGGTCATAGGCCGTCACACCAGCCAATGTTTCCGCCAGCTCCGCGCCGTAGGCACCGATATTCTGGATGGGCGCAGCACCCACGCTGCCGGGGATGAGCGAAAGATTTTCCAGCCCGCACAATCCCTGCGCCAACGTCCATAGCACCAGACCATGCCAACGCTCTCCGGCGGCAGCGCGTACACGTACGCTTCCGGCGTGATCTGCGAGTGATTCGATGCCATGATTTGCCATCAGTAATACCAGGCCATCGAAATCACGGGTGAACAGCATGTTGCTGCCTTCACCCAGGACCAGCAATGGCAGGTTTTTTACTTCTGGCAATGCCAGTACTTCCGGGATCGCCGCTGGGTTGTGGATCTCGGCCAGCCATTTAGTGCGCGCCGGCACGCGAAACGTGTGCCGGGCTTCCAGCGGGGCGTCAGGAGTGAGTATGTAGCGTGCTGTCATGGGAGGTAATGAACATGCCCCCATCGTACTTCTTTCCCTGCAAGCGAAAAGAAGGCGCTTGGGGAATTTTTATTTCACGATTGCCGTACCGATGTCGCGCGGATCGGAGGCCGCCGTTACCTTGCCGGATTTGTAATCCCAGGTGATGGCCTGCATATTGCCGTACGGGTTTGTCTGTCTGAGCGTATAACCCATCTTTCCGAGACCAGTGATCGCCTCGGGCGTGAATGCATCGGGTTCGTAATAGACGGCATCCGGCAGATACTGCATGTGATAGCGCGGAATGCTGACGATGCTTTCGGCGTCGCCACCGCGGTAATAGTCAAGCGTGCCCAGCAGCACCATGCTGATGATGCGGCTGCCGCCGGGCGTTCCAAGTATCGCGAGTCCATCTTTGGTCACCAGGAATGTGGGCATCATGCTCGAGAGTGGCCGCTTGTGGGGCGCGATGGCGTTGGCGCTGTTACCGACCAGGCCGAAGCCGTTGGGTACGCCCGTCTTGGACACAAAATCATCCATCTCGTCGTTCAGTATCACACCGGTTCCAGGCGGCATGAAGCCTGAACCGAAGCGGAAGTTCACCGTGAAGGTGGCGGCTACCCGGTTACCGTCCTTATCCAGGATTGAGATATGCGTGGTGTGATCGCTTTCCGGCGCCTGCGCCAATACTGGTGCCAGATCGCTGCTAGGCGTGGCTTTGTCCGGCAGGATCGAAACCCGCAGACCGGCAGCGTAATACGGGCTCAATAACCTAGGTAATGGCATTTTCACAAATGCCGGATCGCCAAGATACTCAGCCCGGTCACGATACGCGTAGCGCATCGCTTCGATGATGTAATGCTTTTGCATCACATCACTCAATAAGGGCAGGTCGTAACCGGAGAGAATATTCAGGGCTTCCAGCATCACGATGCCGCCTGAAGATGGCGGTGGTGCCGATACGATGCGCATGTCATGGTAGCTGCCCACCAGCGGCTGGCGTTCAATCACCTTGTAATCACGTAGGTCCGCAAGCGACCAGATGCCGCCATTGGCACGCACCGCATCCACCATCGCCTTGGCAAGCTCACCTGTGTAGAAACCCGCGTCACCCTTGCTGGCGATCAGCTCCAGGGTTCTGGCCAGGTCTGGTTGTTTCAAAAGGTAGCCAGCGGGCGGCACCTGATCGCCGGGCATGAATACTGCAGCGGCGGCCGGCCATTGCTTGAGCTTGTCCACACGGTTGGCAATCATTTCGTGAAATAACCGGTCCAGTGGAAAACCGTCACGCGCCAGCTTGATTGCCGGTGCCAGATCCTGGGCCAGGGTCAGGCGCCCGTAATGCTTGTTGAGATATACCAGGGCAGCCGGTTCACCGGGTATAGCAGCAGACAGTGGGCCATTGAGTGATGCGCCCGGAATCACCTCGCCGTTCTTGTCCTGGTACATGCTGGCGCTGGCCGCAGCCGGCGCGTATTCGCGCCCGTCGATGAAGGTATCGTGATCGTCTTTGGCCAGATGCAGTAGCCAGAATCCACCGCCGCCGATACCGGAGCTGTAGGGTTCCACCACTGCCAGTGCAGCGCTCACCGCCACCGCCGCATCGAAGGCGTTGCCGCCTTGGGCAAGTATCTGCATGCCGACCTGGGTGGCCAGTGGATGGGCGCTGGCGACTGCGTCGTGACCGGGCTTGAGGGGTGCCGCTGAAATCAGTAACGGCAGGATCAACAAACCAAGTAACACACCAATTCTTGTTTTCATTTGAAAGCCTCGGATTAACAATGCCGTCAGATTTTGCCGGTCAGGCGCTGGTATTTCAGCAGCAGTTGCTCGTGAGTCTCAGGGTGCGATTCATCCAGCGGAATGCAGTCTACCGGACATACCTGCCGGCATTGGGGCAGGTCGAAATGGCCGACGCATTCGGTACACAGGTTCGGGTCGATCTCGTAGATTTCCTCGCCCTGTGAAATGGCGTGGTTCGGGCACTCGGGCTCGCACACGTCACAGTTGATGCAGGCATCGGTGATCTTGAGCGCCACGTTTCGGTCCGGAAGGATAAAAGAGCGTTTATTCTAACGCTTCCTCAGTTTCCTCAATTCCGTCATGACCGCCGGATGCACGAATTGTGATACGTCACCGCCGAGCGCGGCGATTTCCCGCACCAGGCTGGAAGAGATGAAGGTGAACTGCTCGGCCGGCGACATGAATATTGTCTCAACATCCGGCCC
>JAJYBN010000212.1 GCA_021779005.1 Pseudomonadota bacterium | reverse complement strand
GCAATTGTCTTCTCCAACGCCGGTACTTGCACTGCCAAGCGCTACACGAACGTCAGAGATAAAGGAAAGGAGATACACATGGAGCAATTAAATAAAGCTACACTGGCCGAGTTCAAAGCGCACTTCCAGGGTGATGTGCTGGTTCCCGGGGATGCGGGTTACGATGCGGCGCGGCAGATCTGGAACGCCATGATCGACCGCAAGCCCGCGATCATCGCGCGCTGCACCTCGCCTGAGGATGTCGCGCAGGCCGTCAAGTTCGCGCGCAAGCACACGCTGCTCGTCTCGATACGGGGTGGCGGGCACAATATCGCAGGCAACGCTATCTGCGACGACGGTCTCATGATCGACCTCTCGCTGATGAAGAGCGTCAAGGTGGACACCAACACCCGCCGGGCGACCGTCGAGCCCGGATGCACCCTCGCCGACTTCGACGCGGCCGCGCAGGTACACGGCCTGGCCACGCCCCTGGGCATCAACTCGACCACGGGTGTGGCCGGCCTGACGCTGGGTGGCGGGTTCGGCTGGCTAAGCCGGAAGTTTGGCATGACCGTCGACAACCTGCTTTCCGTGGAAATGGTCACGCCGGATGGCGCTCATGTGCATGCCAGCGAAACGGAAAACCCAGACCTCTTCTGGGGGCTGCGTGGCGGCGGCGGAAATTTTGGTGTCGTCACCAGCTTCAAGTACAAGCTGCACCCTGTTGGACCGAACGTCCTGAGCGGGCTCATCGCCTTCCCATTCGATCAGGCGAAGTCCGTGCTCACGAAGTTTGCCCGTTTCACCGAGACCATGCCGGACGATCTCAACGTCTGGATGGTCACCCGCAAGGCGCCGCCACTGCCTTTCCTCCCCGAGAATGTCCACGGCAAAGAGATCGTCGCGTTTGCCTTGTGCTATGCGGGCGACCCCGCCAAGGGCGAGAAGCTGATCGCGCCGCTGCGCGGATTCGGCAAGGCGCACGGCGAGCACATCGGCGTACAGCCATACACTGCCTGGCAGCAGGCTTTCGATCCGCTCCTGACACCGGGTGCACGCAACTACTGGAAGTCGCATAACTTCACGCGGCTCAGCGATGGCGCTATCGACAGCATCATCGAATACGCCAGCAAGCTGCCGTCACCGCACTGCGAGATATTCATCGGCTCGATCGGCGGTCAGACCTCCCGCGTCGCATCTGATGCGATGGCCTACTCGAGCCGGGACGCCAATTATGTCATGAACGTGCATGGCCGCTGGGAGACGGCCGCCGAGGACAAGCGCTGCACCGCCTGGGCACGCGAATTCTTCGCCAAGTCAAAACCGTTCGCCAGCGGCGGCGCGTACATCAACTTCCTTACCCAGGATGAGTCTGACCGCATCGCCTTCGCCTACGGTGCGGCATATGACCGACTGTCGAAACTCAAGAAAAAATACGACCCTACGAATTTCTTCCGGATGAACCAGAACATCAAGTCGGTCTGAGGGGAAGTAAAACACGAACAGTTCAACCAGTCGACGACGCACTGCGCCATCGAATATTTGTATAAGCTTGTACCGCAACAGGCTGTGAAAACAGTGCGCGGTCGCTCAACGTGCGTCTAAGCAGGTGCATGAGGATGCTTGTAATCTACTCAAAGCCATACACTTCAGCTACTATCTACCGCCTGGGGGTTAGTGATCTTATAAACAATAAAGGAGCAATGCCATGAATCAGCAAGCTAAGCTAAAGTATCTGAAGATCGCGCTATATATATTCGGGGTTATTTTCATCTTTGGCATTTACGCCATGATGATGTGGATATGGCCTCCGGGTTGGGCCTGGACGCCCCGGCAGCCCGAGTACGAACAGATGATCATGGGGATCTATGCGACCCTGGGAGTATTCCTGATACTCGCCGCCAAAGATCCCATGGCACATGTGAGCCTCATCTGGTTCACGGTATGGTCGAGCATCGTCCACGGCGGCATCATGCTGATACAGGCAATCGCCGATCAATCCGAGCGGATGCACTTTTACGGCGATATACCTGCCCTGTTTCTGGTAGCGACCGTCCTGTGGTATCTCATGCCCCGACGCGCCAACGCATAGCAAGAGCAGCTGCTATAAAAGCGTTGCATTATGGAAATCGGCCAGATCGCCATCACTGTCAGTGACGTCTCAAAGGTACTGCCGTTTTACCGTGATGTTCTGGGTCTGAATTTCCAGTTCAGCCCCAACCACAATCTGGCTTTCCTGTCCGCCGGCCCCATCCGGTTCATGCTTTCGACGTCCCAGGGATCGGGCCAGGCGGGCGCCAACTCCATCCTGTACTTCAGGGTAATCGATATCACTGCCACTCATGCCGCTATGGTCAAGAAAGGCGCCATCAGCGAAAGACCACCCCATCTGATTGCCAAGATGCCAGACCACGAACTATGGATCGGCTTTCTGCGCGATCCCGATGGCAACCTGGTGGGACTCATGGAAGAAAAACGCTAGTCTTATCCGCGGTTAATGGATGGGTGGATGCATGACTAGCGTGAAGACCATCCGGGTCAAGGTCAAACCCAGGGCGCGCGTCAGCGCACTCGACGAGCCGGATGCGGATGGCGTATGGCTGGCACGGTTGAAGTCGGTACCGGTCGATGGCAAGGCCAACGAAGAACTGGTTGCACTGGTCGCGCACCGCTTCGCCTGTCCAAAATCCGCCGTTACCATAAAAAACGGCTTAAGCAGTCGCATGAAACACGTTCAGATCAAACCTGCCTGAAAGCAGCGCCTATGTACGGTACGCAGTTTCCTGTGCCGTGCAGAACCCTGGCGAGAAGTGTACCGAGCGCTCAGTCCGCGTGCATAATGGTGCCTCACATTCCACATGTGTACCCGCGATGGCCTCCACCAGCTCACCGACCACCCACCGGCTGCATGGCGTACTCTGCCCCGTCGTCACGCCCTTCAAGGCAGATCTCTCGCCT
>JAJYBN010000211.1 GCA_021779005.1 Pseudomonadota bacterium | reverse complement strand
ACGAAATCGCCAGCACCCCGTTCGAGCGACCCCGGGAGGACAGCGAGGAGATCAAGTACCTGCAAGCTCGGCGCGCAGCGCTCGGCGGTTATCTGCCCCAGCGGCGTACCAAGGCTGAGCCGCTGAATGTACCGGGTGTAGAGATCTTCCAGACTCTACTCGAAGGCACCGGCGATCACGCCATCTCCAGCACCATGGCGCTGGTGCGCATGCTCACGACACTGGTCAAGGACAAGGATATCGGCAAGCACGTGGTGCCAATCGTGCCAGACGAGGCGCGCACCTTCGGCATGGAAGGCCTGTTCCGCCAGATCGGCATCTATTCATCGGTTGGACAACTGTACGAACCGGCGGATGCCGAGCAGCTGATGTTCTACAAAGAATCCAAGAGCGGCCAGATTCTAGAGGAGGGCATCACCGAGGAGGGTTCCATGGCGTCCTGGATCGCGGCCGCCACTGCGTATAGCAGCCACGGCGTGCAGATGATCCCCTTCTATATCTATTACTCGATGTTCGGCTATCAGCGTGCCGGCGACCTGTTCTGGGCCGCGGGCGATATCCAGGCGCGCGGGTTTCTCATCGGCGGCACCGCCGGGCGCACCACCCTGGAAGGCGAAGGCCTGCAGCATGAGGATGGCCACAACCACGTGATGATCGCCAACATCCCCAACTGCGTGGCCTACGATCCCACCTATGCCTATGAGATGGCGGTGATACTCGCAGATGGCATGCGCCGCATGTTCAAGGAGCAGGAGAACGTCTTCTATTACCTCACCGCCATGAACGAGAACTACGTACATCCGGCCATGCCCAAGGGCGCCGAGCCAGGCATCCTCAAAGGCATGTACCTGTTACGCGCAGGTGTGCCGGGCAAGCTGCGGGTGCAGCTCATGGGCTCCGGTACCATCCTGCGGGAAGTGGAGGCGGCCGCCGACATGCTGCAGAAAGACTGGAAGGTGGCTGCGGATGTCTGGAGTGCTACCAGCTTCACCGAGCTGCGCCGCGAAGGGCAGGATTGCGCGCGCTGGAACCTGTATCACCCGGATAAGAAACCGCGTGTGCCGTATGTGGCACAGCAACTGGAGGAACATGCTGGCCCGGTGATCGCCGCCAGCGACTACGTGAGGCTGTTCGCCGACCAGATCCGTGAATTCGTGCCGCGGCGTTATGTGGTGCTGGGCACTGATGGCTTCGGCCGCAGCGATACCCGCAAGGGCTTGCGGCATTTCTTCGAAGTGGACCGTCGCTATGTGGTGGTGGCCGCACTCAAAGCGCTCTCGGATGAGGGTCAGCTGGATGCGAAGACAGTGAATGAGGCCATCAAGAAATATGGCATCAATCCCAAGAAACCCAATCCATTGACAGTGTAGGAGCGGCATATCACGCCGTAAAAGCAATCGCGGTATCAGAGCCGCTCCCACAATTACAGTGCAGACATGGCAAACATCATAGAAATCAAAGTTCCGGACATCGGCAACTTCAAGGACGTGGACGTCATCGAAGTGATGGTAAAAGCTGGCGACCAGGTCGAGAAAGAACAGGGACTCATCACCCTCGAGACCGACAAGGCCGCCATGGATGTGCCTTCGCCGCAGGCTGGCACCGTCAAGGCGATGCGGGTGAAAAAGGGTGACAAGGTTTCAGAAGGATCGCTGATCCTCAGCATGGAAGTTTCAGAAACGACGGCTTCCTCTAAACCCGCTGCGGTTGCGCAGAAACCGGCAGCAGCAACTGCCACGCCAGCGCCTTCAGCGCCACTGCGTGTTGCTACGCCTGCGCCCCAGTCACCGCATAAAGCTATTCCCGCTATCAGCGGTGTAGTTAACGAAACCAGCTTCGGCAAGGCGCATGCCGGTCCTTCGGTGCGCAAGCTGGCGCGCGAGTTGGGTGTGGATCTGTCGCGTGTGAACGGCAGCGGCCAGAAAGGCCGCATCATCCACGAGGACGTGAAAGCCTTCGTCAAAGCTGTCATGCAAGGCGGCATGCAGCCGGGCGGCGGTCTGCCGAAAGTGCCGGTCGTGGATTTCGCCAAGTTCGGTGCCGTCGAGATCAAGCCGCTGTCGCGTATCCAGCGCATCTCCGGCCCGCGCCTGCAGGCTGCCTGGGTGAACGTGCCGCATGTCACCCAGCATGACGAGGCCGACATCAGTGAGCTCGACAACGTGCGCAAGGCACTCAAATCCGACGCCGAGAAGGTCGGGGCCAAGCTCACGCTGCTGGCGTTTATCGTCAAGGCCAGCGTGGAAGGGCTCAGGACGTTTCCGGATTTCAATTCATCATTGGATGCCTCCGGCGAGAACTTGGTCTACAAGAAATATTTCCATATCGGATTCGCAGCGGATACGCCCAATGGCCTGGTGGTGCCGGTGATCAAGGATGCCGACAAGAAGAACCTGTTCCAGGTGGCCAAAGAACTGGGCGAACTGGCCGCCAAGGCGCGTGACGGCAAATTGAAGATCGACGAGATGCAGGGCGGCACCTTCAGCATTTCCAGCCTCGGCGGTATCGGCGGCACGTCCTTCACGCCGATCGTGAACGCGCCGGAAGTGGCGATCTTGGGGGTCTCCAAGTCGCAGATGAAGCCCATCTGGGACGGCAAGGAATTCCAGCCACGGCTGATGTTGCCGCTGTCGCTGTCCTACGACCATCGCGTCATCGATGGCGCATCAGCGGCGCGTTTCACCACCTTCCTGTGCCAGGTTCTGTCGGAAGTGCGCAATCTTGTACTTTAAATCACTTGACGATGTCGGATTGGCACCAGTTGATGTATCGCAAAATTAGAGTCAATAAATGACAAACATTGTAGAAATCAGAGTCCCGGACATCGGCAACTTCAAGGACGTAGCCGTCATCGACGTGATGGTGAAGCCCGGTGACACACTCGAGAATGAGCAGGGACTTATCACCCTGGAGACCGACAAAGCCGCCATGGACGTACCGTCGCCTTATGCCGGTATCGTCAAGCAG
>JAJYBN010000210.1 GCA_021779005.1 Pseudomonadota bacterium | reverse complement strand
TACCGGTAGTCGTAGGTGATTTTCTGGTGGAAACCATGCAAAGCGGGCACGCCGTCGTAAGTTTGGACGTACACGACCCGGAACATCCGCGCGAAGTCAGCCGCATTCTGCTGCCTCCGAATGAATATCCGCATTGGCTGGCGCTCGAACCGGGCGGAGATCGTCTGGCCATCACGGGTTATGGCGCGCTCGACACCCGGGTCCGATTCGCCAGGATCGATCGCCGCACCGGAAAACTGACACTCGAGCCATCGAGCATCGATTTCACACGCGTATGGCCTGATGGTTGGCATGGAAGCGCCATCCCACACGGCGCCGTTTTCAGCAACCCCTGAGCCGATACGCCCGGAACCAGTATCCACAACCCCTCGCGGAGTGCGAAACGCGCTCATCGCCCTGGTACGTCGGAAGGGCGAAAAAAAAGCGTTTCTCCTCGAAATGACATGGTGGTACCCGGACAAGCCGACTGACTGGTTGATGGAAACGTGTCTGGCGCTTGCGACCGGCTGGTTATGGCCGGAATCTGCACCTCGGGCCGCGCGATGTCACCCCACATGTTCAAAACGTGGTATCTATCACTTGCCCAGTAGATAGCTTGCAACGGCCCACACCGCCACCCTCAAGCCCGCCATCCGGGTTTGCGGAGTAAAGCTGCAATGCATAGAATCTCCCTTATCGCCCATCAGCACCGCTTCAGCGTTGGATGTATTACCGCTGCCGGTGAACACCCCAACGTCACCGGACCCGGTGCCAATCCCTATTCCATTGGTGCTGCTGGTGCCGACGACAAACTTGCCTGAAAAATGTTCTCCATTTGGAACGATAGTGGTGATGGTTCCGTTTTGCTGCCAGAAAGAATGGTGATATTGCAGCTGCACAGGCTGTCCACTCATGCGACCATGAATGACGCCGATCGTGGCGCACGCAGACAGCGCGGCCAGCAACGCACCCGGTAAAAGAAACCGCCAAACATGTGAAATGTAGTTGTAGCGCTTCACGATACTTCCCTCCTTATTCAGCCCTGCCCAAACGCAGTCACTATATTGAATATACGGACCTGTGGGTTTGGTTACACACCTGATGCCACACGTCGCCAAATATTGCCCAACCCCATACTATTGGGGCAAAATCGCAGCGCTCTGTTCCGTTAACGTTAGGCCCAGACCCAGCAGACACAGTGATCACGCTTCAGTGCGCTGCCACCAGCACAAAGCAAGCCTCCAACGACCACTACCGGACAAGTTGACAGAGGCGGCGACCGGCAACTCCTGGCCGGTAACTGCCTCCCGCTTATCTTCGATTTCAATATGAACCCATGCACGGTCATAACAGCAGATAATGAGTAATTGAGGGGTTTATAATCCCTGATTAAGTCTGCCTGAACTGTCACAATCCGTAACAAATCCAGTTAGTTATCCACAGCGCAGTTTTAAAGGAGAGGCTCCATGAGCAAGACTGTCGCAGAACAGATGGTAGAAATGATCGCCGCCGCCGGCATCCAGCGTGTCTATGGTGTTACCGGCGACAGCCTTAACCTGTTCAACGACGCCATACGCCGCGACGGCCGGATCAAATGGGTGCATGTGCGCCACGAGGAAGCCGGTGCCTACGCGGCCATGGCCGAAGGTGTCCTGGGCGGGCTTGGCTGTTGCGCCGGCAGTTCCGGCCCGGGCCATGTGCATCTCATCAATGGGCTCTACGATGCGCACCGTTGGGGCGCGCCGGTTCTGGCGCTGCCCTCCACCATCCTGCGCGATGACTACGGCATGGAATCCTTCCAGGAGACTGATTTGCGGATGTTCGATGGCTGCAGTCACTACAACCAGCTGGCGCAGACAGCCAAGCAATTGCCACGCATGCTGCAACAGGCGATCCAGCATGCCCTGTCGCTGCACGGCGTGGGTGTGTGCGGGTTCAGCGGTGATTTGATTGCCGAAGACGTGGCTGAGGGTGCCATCGTTTCTCCGGTCTATCGGCCAGAACCGCTGCTGCGCCCCAGTGATGCCGAGCTCGACAAGCTCGCCGAGCTGCTGAATAGCGCTGACAAGATCATGATCTATGGCGGCATTGGCTGTACCGGCGCCCACGAGCTGGTGATGTCGCTCGCCGACAAGCTCAAGGCGCCCGTGGGTTACACGCTCAAGGGCAAGATGGCGCTGGAACATGACAACCGCTTCGACGTGGGCATGACCGGATTCATCGGCGGTGCCGCCTGCGCGGATGCCATCCATGACTGCGATGTGCTCTTGATGCTCGGTACGGATTTCCCCTGGAAGGAATTCCTGATGACAAAGGCCAAGGTCGTACAGATATTGAATCGGCCCGAGCGTCTGGGACGGCGTACCCATGTGGAAATGGGATTGGCAGGCGACATCGCGCCGATACTCGAAGCGTTATTACCGCGGATCAAAGCCAAGCGCGACGATAGTTTTTTGAAAGATCGCTTGGCAGCCCGCGCCAAGGACCGGGAGCGGCTGCAAGGTCACGCCGCCGAAAAAGGCAAGACTGGCGCCATCGGTCCGGAATTTCTGGCCGCAACGCTGGATAAATATGCGGATGACGATGCCATCTTCACATCCGATACCGGCATGAGCACCGTGTGGGCAGCGCGCTATCTGCGCGCCACCGGCAAACGCACCCTCATGGGCTCGTTCTCTCACGGTTCCATGGCCAATGCCATGCCCCAGGCCATCGGTGCGGCCTTCGCCGGCGGCGGGCGCCAGGTAGTGGCCTGTTGCGGTGACGGCGGCATCTCCATGCTGCTGGGCGACATCATGACCATCGCCCAGTACAAGCTGCCAGTGAAACTGGTGGTATTTAACAACGGCTCACTGGGCATGGTGGAGATCGAGATGCAGCTCGCTGGCATACCGGACAACCAGACCGATCTGCCAAACCCAAAGTTTGAGCAGGTCGCGGAGGCCTGCGGTATCCGGGGAATCCGGGTCGACGATCCTGGCAAGCTGGATGCAGCAATCAAAG
>JAJYBN010000209.1 GCA_021779005.1 Pseudomonadota bacterium | reverse complement strand
CTTCCGAGAAACTGGGCGCACCCGCCTGCAGAATCAGGAATTCCTGCAGGTCCACATTATTATCCGCGTGCGCCCCACCGTTAATGACGTTCATCTGCGGTACCGGCAGGCTCACCGCGTTCTTGCCACCCAGCCATTCATATAGAGGCATGTCGTGCTCACGCGAAGCGGCACGCGCGGACGCCAGCGATACACCCAGTATGGCATTGGCGCCCAGTCGTGATTTGTTCGGCGTACCGTCCAGCTCGATGAGGGCGCGATCGAGTTGCTCTTGCTGCTCCGCCTGCATGCCGCGCACGCGGCGCAGGATCTCCCCCTTCACGTGGGCGACGGCTTTGCGCACGCCCTTACCGCCATAGCGCTTGGGATCGCCGTCGCGCAACTCCACCGCCTCGAGGCTGCCGGTGGAAGCGCCTGAGGGTATCGCCGCCCGGCCCACAGTGCCGCTGTCCAGAATCACATCTACTTCCACTGTCGGGTTACCGCGGGAATCCAGAATCTCACGCGCACGCAGGTCAACTATCTTGGCCATGAACACTGTTCCTGAATTGTTAAATGACAATCATCAATTTTTTCACGCAGGCAGACGCGTCTCGACATAGGGCTGGCGCTTCACTGCCATATCAAGTTCCTTGAGCGTCACCAGAAGTTCTTCCATCAAGCGCAGATGCCAGGAATTGGGGCCATCACACAGAGCCTTGTCCGGGTCTGGATGGGTTTCCATGAAAATGCCGGCGACACCGGCGCCGATGGCGGCACGCGCGAGCACCGGGATGAATTGCCGCTGGCCGCCGGAGCTTTTGCCCTGTCCACCAGGCAACTGCACGCTGTGGGTGGCGTCGAATACCACCGGACAATCGGTGGCGCGCATCACTGCCAGACCACGCATGTCGGTCACCAGATTGTTGTAACCGAACGAAAAGCCGCGTTCGCATACCAGAAGCTGCTGATTACCGGTGGCGCGTGCCTTGTCCACCACATTCTGCATCTCCCAAGGCGACAGGAACTGGCCTTTCTTGATGTTCACCGGTTTGCCGGCCTTGGCGGTGCGCTGGATGAAATTGGTCTGGCGGCACAGGAACGCCGGCGTCTGGATCACATCCACCACTGACGCTACCTCTTCGATAGGTGTGTCCTCATGCACGTCCGTGAGCACCGGTACGCCCACGCTTTTCTGCACTTTGGCGAGGATACGCAAGCCCTCTTCGATGCCGGGGCCGCGATAGCTCTTGCCGGAGGTGCGATTGGCCTTGTCGAATGAACCTTTGAAAATATAGGGGATCTTCAGGCGCTGGGTGACCTGCTTGAGATGACCGGCCACATCCAGCGCCAGCTGCTCGCTTTCCAGCGTATCTGGCCCAGCGATCAGGAAGAAAGGTTGTGAGTTACCGGCCTCAAAGCCGCAGAGTTTCATGCGCGCGCTGCCTTCAGGGCAGGCCGCGCGGCGGCGTATTCACGCGCCGCCCGTATGAAGCCGCTGAACAGCCGGTGTCCATCACGCGGCGTGGAGGTAAATTCCGGATGGAACTGGGTGGCCATGAAGAACGGGTGCCCCGGCAGTTCGATGATCTCCACCAGTTTGTCCACCGAAAAGCCGGAGAATACCAGACCTTTCTTCTGGAACTGCTCCAGGTAATTGTTGTTAAATTCATAACGATGGCGGTGACGTTCGGAGATCACATCCTTGCCATAAAGTTTATGCGCCAGGGTACCAGCAACCAGATAACAGTCCTGTGCCCCGAGCCGCATGGTGCCGCCCAAGTCTGATTGTTCGCTGCGGGTCTCATGCTGGCCGCTGCGATCCTGCCATTCTGTAATCAGCGCGATCACTGGATCGGGAGTGTTGCGTTCGAACTCGGTGCTATGGGCGCTCTTGAGACCCATCACGTTGCGCGCGAATTCCGTTACCGCCACCTGCAAACCAAGACACAGTCCAAGATAGGGTATGCGTTGCTCGCGGGCATAGCCAGCCGCGGCGATCTTGCCCTCGATGCCGCGCTCACCAAAACCACCGGGTACCAGGATGGCGTCCATGCCATGCAGCATGCTGGTACCTTGTTTGCCGAGCTCTTCGGAATCGATGTAATGGATCTTTACGTCCGTATGGGTATGGATGCCGGCATGCTTGAGCGCTTCGTTAAGCGACATGTAGGCATCAGTGAGGTTCACATATTTGCCGACCATGGCGATGTTGACTGTGGCTTCTGGATTGGCCCTGGCCTCCACTACCTTCCGCCATTCGCTCAGGTTCGCTGACTTGGTGTTGATGCGCAGGTGATCCACAACGATGTCATCCAGTCCCTGGGCGTGCAGGATCAACGGTATCTTGTAGATGTCATCCGCATCCGGCGCAGAGATCACCGCGCGTTCCTCCACGTTGGTGAATAGCGCAATCTTGCGGCGCGCGTCATCCGGTAAAGGTCTAGAGGCGCGGCATAAAAGAATATCCGGCTGGATGCCGATGGAACGCAGTTCCTTCACGGAATGCTGCGTGGGCTTGGTCTTGGTCTCGCCCGAAGTGGGGATATAGGGCACCAGGGTCAGATGCATGTACACGCACTTGCCGCGTCCCATCTCGATGCCCATCTGGCGGATGGCCTCGAGGAATGGCAGGGATTCGATATCGCCCACGGTGCCGCCAATCTCCACCATGCAGATATCGGCGTCACCGGCGCCAGCGCGGATGCAGCGCTTGATCTCGTCGGTGATATGCGGGATCACCTGCACGGTGGCGCCCAGATAGTCACCGTGACGCTCCTTGTGGATCACGTTCTCGTAGATACGCCCGGTGGTAAAGTTGTTGCTGCGACCCATGCGCGCGCGCACGAAACGCTCGTAGTGGCCCAGATCCAGGTCGGTCTCGGCGCCGTCATCGGTGACAAACACCTCGCCATGCTGGAACGGGCTCATGGTGCCAGGATCTACATTGATGTAGGGATCCAGCTTGACCATGGTGACTATGAGGCCGCGGGCTTCCAAGATCGCGCC